>NZ_JBQJIK010000114.1:0-18981 GCF_052078665.1 Inquilinus sp. CA228
CCAGATGGCGCCGCCTCGTCCGCGACTACGAAAAGCGCATCGACGTCTCGCACGCGATGATCCTCGTCGCCATGGGCGGAATTCTCATCCGACGAAACACTCATCCCTGATTTTCAAAACAGACTCTTAGATGGCGGCAGTCCGTATCCGAGCGAGAAGAACCTATGGACCTATGGGGACGCGCAGAATGGCTGCCCGGGCATCGTTGTCGAAGTCGATGGCAATGGATTTTTTTTCGAGGGGCGAAATGATGATTTTTTCTATGTTGCATAGAATGTGTATTGCTTGTCTCGTAGTTGCAGTATCTGGATGTCAGAGTTCAGCGGAGTGGCGTACAAAGGAAAAGGTAAGCGATGTCGCGAAATTATATATCAATACCAGATTTCCGGATTTTGATTTTTCTGGTATGGAGGAGAGGATAATAGATGACAAAGATAATTGGGTCATCGAGTATCGATACATACAGCCAAATCCGAATGAGAATGCGATAATACTCGGACCGGCGCCAGCGGTTCTGATTAGAAAGAGAGATATGAAGGTTATCGATTATCGGCTTGATCAATAGTGGATTCGGATGCCGCAGCTGGCGTACCTGGCCTGCAGCAGAGGTGGTCCACGGGAAAGCTGCTATGTGCCGGCCAAACCTCAATGGCCGCTTCGGGTCGGCTCCGGCCTTCACGGCACAACGAAGGCCCAGCCTGGCTGCCACTTGAGCGGAGCCTCCACCAGATCCTCCAGCCTTGCCCCGTCAAGCAGATGTTGCAGGTCCCATCTGTTGGCCGAATGGGCAATGACGAGCACCCGAGCGCCGTCCCACCGATCCTTGACGTCCTTCAGAAAGCTTTCGGTGGCCTCGACCACCTGTCGATAGCTCTGCCCGCCAGGGAACGGGTGCTCGAGATGCTGGCCTCGCATCGTGGCCAGCATCTCGACCGGACAGCCATTCAGTTCGCCGTAGTTGCATTCGCGCAGCCGCTTGTCCTGGTGGATGGGAATGGCGAGCCCGGAAAACGCGATGGCCGCTGTTTCGACGGCGCGATCGAGGTCCGACACGAACACCGCGGAAAGCCCGTCATTCCGCCGACGCGTGCCGAGTCTGGCCGCTTGCGCGCGACCAGCCGGTGACAGACGGCCGGGCAACCAGCCGGTGGCGATGCCCTTCTCATTGTCCTCGGTGGTCGAATGCGTTTCGTAGACGAGTTCAACTGCCAATGGCGCCATTTCCTGGAGAGGCCTTGCCGACATACTAGGCAAAGCGGAAACGACGGCAATGAGCCCGTCCGCGCCTTCCACGACCATCTCGGGCTGGCGTTCCACCTGCCGGCGGCGGCATAGCGGCTCCGATCACCCCCCGCCGCGGCGCTTCGCCCGCGCGGTCCGGACCAGGCTCTCGGCCAGGATCAGCAGGCAGCCGAGGAGGATCAGCAGCCCACCCTCCAGCCCCGGCAGCCCGGCCCAGCGGACTGCGGCGGCGACGGCGGCGATCAGCACGATCGCGGCCAGCGCCAGGGCGCCGTCATCGATGAACAGGCCCAGCAGCTCGGTCAGCACGGCCTTGATCGCGGTCATGGCGTGGCCCCCCGGGCCGGTTCGCCGGGCGGCAGCCGCAGCAGCCGGACGGCGGCGAAGGACGCGGCCGCGACCACCGCCAGGATGCCGAGCAGCGACAGATCCGCGCCCGGCCAGTGGGCGCCAAGGCCCTCGCCGGTCCAGAACACGCCGAAGGCGGTGAGCAGCAGGCCGACCGTGAATTTCAGCGTGTTCTCCGGCACCCGCGACAGCGGCTTGTGCACCACCAGCCCGATGATCAGCACCAGCAGGCAGGCCGCGGCGGCGCCGAGGCTGGCATAGCCGATCATGCCGCGCCCGGCGCCGACGGCGATGACGATGAACACGACCTCGGTGCCTTCCAGCAGCACCGCCTTGAACGCGGCGACGCCGGCCAGCCAGTCGGCGCGGCGCTCGGCGCTGCGGCGGCGCAGCTGGTCGGTCTCCGCCGCGAAGGCGCGGGCCTCGTCGCGCAGCGCGATCAGGCCCGACGCCCGCAGGATCGCCTTCCGCAGCCAGCGCAGGCCGAACAGGATCAGCAGCGTGCCGATCACGAATTGCAGCGCCTCGATCGGGACCAGCTCCAGCAGCGGGCCGAGCAGCAGGACCAGCACCGCCAGCACGCCCAAGGCCGCCGCGGTGCCGATGAAGGCCGGCCGCCAGCTCTGCGACAGGCCGACGGCCAGGATGATGGTGAACGCCTCCACCACCTCGACGAAGGAGCCGAGGAAAGCGGCGGTGATGGTGGAGATGATGGCGGTGGTATCGGTCATGGCGTCCGTTTCGGCCCCCGTCTCAGCCAGAGCTTGTCGATCTCGCCGCGCAGGGCGCCCAGCGTCTCCAGGCCTGCCAGCGCGCGCTCGCGGTCGCGCGCCGCCAGGGCGACGACCAGCGCCTCGATCAGCAGCATGGTGCCGGCATGCATCGACAGATGGTCGGCCCGGCCGCGCGGCACCGGCAGGATCGCCGCGACGCGCTCGCGGACGAAGGGGCCCAGGCTGTCGCTGACCAGCAGCACCGGCACCCGGTGCCGCTCGGCGACATCCAGCGTCACCGCCACCTCGCGATAGATCGGCGCATAGGCGATCAGGATCAGCGCGTCGCCCTCGGCGACCCGCAGCAGCCGGTCGGCCAGGCCGATGCCGGTCGCGGCCAGCGCCTCGCTGGGCAACCCGATGCGGCTGAACTGCAGCGCGGCGTATTCGGCCAGGCTGCCGGACGGACCGATGCCGAAGACATGCCGGCGCCGGGCGGCGGCCAGAATCTCCACGGCATGGGCGAAGGGGCGCTGGAACGCCGGCCCGGCCAGGGCCTCCGTGGCCTCGCGGTGGATCGCCAGGACATGCTGCAGCGCGCCGGCCGCGTCGTTGCCGACGACATCGAGGGTGCGGCGCATGCGGCTGCCCGGCGTGGTCGTCCCGGTCAGGTCGGCCAGCAGCGCCTCGCGCAGCTGCGGCAGCCCGTCGAAGCCGAGCGACCGCGCCGTCCGCACCACCGTGGCGTCGCTGGTGCCGGCCCGGGCCGCGATCTCCGCGGCCGAGGACAGCAGCACGGCCTCCTTCTGCTCGACGACGAAGCGGGCGACCCGCAGTTCCGCCGGCGACAGGCGGCCGATCGCCGCCTCGACGCGCTGTTCGATCGGGAGTGGGGCGAGATCGGTCACGTCTGGACACGTCGATGTTGCAACTGCTACAAACACTCATACACGAAGCAGTTGCTACAGAGAAGTGTGGAGGTGCGGCCTTGCCGTCATCGGGTCAGGCGTCGTCCCGGCGCGCGGCGGACAGGATCGATTTCAGGTGGTCGACGATGCGGGCGGCGTTGGTCGGCCGGGCGGCGGGGCCGGCCTCCACCTCCCGCGGAGGACCCAGGCGGTCCGGCTCGTACCAGCCGTCCGGGGCGTCGCCTGCCGCGGATCCGTCGAGCGGATCATCGGCCGCGGAACGGGCGATGGACAATTTCGGTTCGGAGATCGGCTTGCTATCGCCAGACATCGTTAACCTCTGGGGCGGTCTATCAGGAGGATCTGTAAGGAGGCCTATATATAGTTCGGCCGAGAGATCTGAAGAGTCTAGATGAGAAAGATAACGGATTTTTAATATTGGCCTTAATTTGTAGGTCTATGCTTTGTCATGACTATCTATATTTTTATAGTAGAAATTTTTTGTGAGATTTTCCGTGGCAAATCGAGTTTGTTATTGATGCTGTCCAGCCCGGGCTGGGCCGTTGGGGGTTGCGCGTTGCGATGAGGATCCTGCTGATCGAGGACGATGCGGACACTGTCGCCGAGGGCCTGACGGCCAACGGCCATGTGGTGGAGGCGGTGGATGAAGGGCCGCGCGGCTTCCTGGCCGCCGCCAGCGGCGCCTTCGAACTCCTGGTGATCGATTGCATGGTGCCGGGGCTCGACGGCCTGGCCCTGGTCCGGCGGCTGCGCGCCGCCGATGTCGGGACGCCGGTCCTGTTCCTGACCGCGATGGGCGGGATGGAGGACCGGGTCGCGGGGCTGGAGGCAGGCGGCGATGACTGCCTGCCGAAGCCCTTCGCCCTGCCGGAGCTGCTGGCCCGCGTCGAAGCGCTGGGCCGCCGCGCCCGCCACGGCACGGCGGAGACGGCGCTGCGCTGCGGCGACCTGGAGATGGACCTGCTGCGCCGCTCGGTCACCCGCGCCGGCAACCCGGTCGAGTTGCAGCCGCGCGAGTTCCAGCTGCTGGAATACCTGCTGCGCAATGCCGGCCGCGTGGTGAGCAAGGCCATGCTGCTGGAGCATGTCTGGCACCTGCGCTTCGACCCGAGCACTAATGTCGTCGCGGCGCATATGAGCCGGCTGCGCGGCAAGCTCCATCGATCCGCCGCGGGCGAGCTGATCACCACGATCCGCGGCGCCGGCTACCGGCTTGGCCCGCCGGGTTAGATGCCTGGTCCCGGCATTTGGAGAAGCGGATTGAGAGAGAACCGTTCGGGACGGAGCCTCAGTCTCCTGCAGGCTCGATCAGCACGTCCACGAAGCCCTTGCCGGTGAGGCGGGTTTCGAGATCGGTGCGGACCGGCTGGGGCCGGTCCAGCCATTTCTGTTCATAGGCGTCGTAGTTCGGCAGGTCGGCGATCTGATCGGGGCCCAGTTCGTTCGCGTAGATCCTGGTGTTGCCGACCCGCTTGCCGATTTCGAGCAGCAGCGTGGCCCGGGGAATGACCTTGTAGGTGGTGCGCTCGGTCGAGACGACCGCCTTGGCCTTCGGTCTCGCGCCGGCGCCGGGAAGCGGCAGTATCGCATCCAGAATCTGGCTGGGCTCGGTCACCTCGCCGTCTTCCTTGTCGTTCCAGGGTGTCGAATTGATGCTGCCGTGATGGCCGATCTTGAGAAAATCGATGGGCTTGCCGAGCTCTTCCTTCCGCAGTTTCCAAGCGGTGTTCCAGGCGAAATTCTTCTTCTTGTCCCGATAGGCGCGGTTCCATTCGGCGTCGCCGACGAACAGCAGCCGGCGGCCGCGCCATTCGATCAGCAGCATCACGCTGGTGTTGTTGACGACCTCGCCCTCCTCCTCGGCAAAGGCGAAGGCGCTCGACATCATGCGCGACCGCAGGCGTTGGAAGTCGGATGCGCTGATGTTGGCGGGGGTGTCGACGTCGCCGCCGCCGGCTTTCGGCGCCAGCACGCCGGTCGCGGCGGCAAAGCCGTGCAGGATCGCCGGCCCGGCATCGCCGAGATAGGTGGCATCGATGTCGAATTCGGGCCCGAGCACCTTGAATGTGGCGCCGGTCAGAGTCTTCGGCTGCAGCGCCGCCGGCTTCAGGTCGGCATGGACGTAGAGCGGCGTGATGCCGTTCCGCTCCGGCAGCGTCGTCCGCAGCGCGTCGACGGCGCCGTCATTGCCGATCCCGTAGCGATCGACGATGTCCTGCAGCTCGGGGCTCAGCGCCAGGCCGCGCAGGGCGATGTTGCGCATCGCCGTCGCGGCCATGTCGTGCAGCTGATGCGCGAATTTCGCCTGCGGGTGATCGCGGTCCATGGCGACGCTCATCCACAGATTCTCGATCCTGATCGCGTCGAACCACTTCGGGTCGATGCCCTTGATGTGGTCCTCGTGCTCGTGGCTGATGAGCAGGAGGTCGAGGCGCTTCTTGCCGCCTTCGTCCGGCAGCTCGCCCTTCAGGTGATCGAGCGCGGTCTTGAGCAGATCACCGACGGCTCTCGTCCCGCAGTCGATCAGGATGTGGAAGTCGTCGACCCTGCCACCCTTCTTGCGGGCCTTGGGGATACGGACATAGATGCAGTCGCCGACGCCCACACTGTAGGCGCGGATCAGGAGCTGATTGTCCACGGCCGTTCTCCCATCTCCTCGTCCTCGTCGCTCTTGATGCCGATATGCGGCGACAGCCCGAAGCGGACGGTCCCGCCGTCGCTGGTCGCCGTCACCGGCGCCATCGACTTCGCCAGCAGGCCGGCCGCGCCTCCCGCCGCGCCGTCGCCGATGCGCCCGGCCGCGATACGCGCGGCAAGGGCGTCGAGGAAGGCCTCGCGCCGGGCCTTGCCGGCTTCGGCCTCGGCCTCCTCGGCCGCGCGTTTGCGGGATCCGCCGATCAGCGGCATGGTCCCCGGCTTCCTCCGCCAGTCGAGGCGGTTGCCGTCGATGTCGAGCGCCAGGGTGCCGCCGCAGAGCATCTGGGTGGTCTGCCCGTCGAAGCGGCCGAACCGCTCGCCGTCGAGCCGCACATCCTCGCGCCAGATGTATTGCAGCAGAACCTGTCTCGGCTGGCGGCGGGCCGCGACCGTCAGCTTCTGCGCCAGCGACAGGTCGGTGACGACGACATCCGCGGCGAAGGGGATGAACAGCTCCCTGCGGTTGTCGTCGAGGAAGCGGTAGGCGTTGGCGCGGGAGGCCGCGATGCTCTGCGGGTCGTGGAAGATGGCGACGTCCAGGCGGTCGAAGACGGTCGTCGGCTTCGTGAGGTCGGCGACCCGCTCCTCGCTGAGAAGCCCGCGGGCGGCGAAGACGTCGATCATCATGGCGCGATAGCGGTCGGGATCGGTCGGGTTGACGATCTGCTCGTTGCGCAGCACCGCCAAGACGTAGTCCTCGAAGGTCGCGTCGACCGGCGGCAGCAGGTCCAGTGGCTGCAAGGCCATGCATTGCATGCGGGAAATCGTGCGCCAGAGCGCGACCTCCACCGACATGCGCTCGGTCTTCATGTAGTGGGCGGTCAGCCGGCGAATGATGTCGAACATCGCGCCGGTGAGGACCTGGGACATGTAGTGATGGCGCTGGTCGTCCTTCACATCCGCGTATGTCAGCTCGTTGCGGGCGCTTCGCAGATAGGGCTTGTCGCCGATGTTGCTGCCGAACTCCTCGGCCAGGCTCGACAGCGGATTGTCGCTCTCGAGGTCTCCCTTGGTGGCTTTGGCGATCTGGATGCGGAAGGCGGTGTTGCGGAAGGCGATCAGGATCGCCGAGATGTCGCCCAGGAATTCGTGGAAGGCCGCGGTCTCGGTCAGGATGGATTCGTGATAGTGCGGCCGGATGCCGTCGAGCACGGCATGGCCGAATTCGTGGTTGATGATGTCGGCCGACAGGCAGGTGTGGATGCGCTTCCGCGCCTTACCCTCGCCGCGGTCGAAATAGTAGAATTGCAGCGACTTGCTGTCGCGGTCGTAGAAGGCGTTCTCGCCGTAGCCGGCATGCGGCACGACGATCAGGCGGTTGCCCTCGAACCCCCAGTCGATGCGGCGGCCGAGGCCGAAGCCGTTCTCGAAGAAGTCGAGCGCGTTCTGCAACGTCGCCCAGGCATTCATCTGGTGGAATTGCGGCGAGTCGAGATTGCGGCGGTCGAGCACCTCGCCCTTGGTGTCGAGGAACTTGCCGAGCTTGTCATCCCAGCGGGCCGGGGGAGTCAGGGTCTCGCTGCTGCCGTCATAGTCCACGACCGCGAAGCGCGCGCTGGTCGGCCCGTCGGCGAGGCCCGGCTCCCACGGCACGGTGAACTTCTCGTCGAAATCATAGGCCGGGTTGGATGCCGTGACGTAGGGGTCCTGGAAATAGACGTCAAAGGGGAGGCGGACGCCCAGATCATTCTGCGTGTCGCGATCCAGGAACTGGCGCGCGGCATACAGCTTGGGCCGGGCGCTCCTGGCCTTGGCCGCGGCATCCGCTGCGGCCTCGGCGTCGATGGGCGGCTTTGGTCTTGCTGCCATTGTGACGATCCACAATAGGGTCTGTGAAAAGGCTGAAGCATCAAGGCGGCAGAACGAAACAAGTCGAAGTATTGTCGATGGATACGAAGTAACCCTTCGCTACCTGCCGCTTTGTCCGAGGGTCTCGGCGTTCCGACCGCCTGCCGGTCTGTTTGGAAAAATTCGAGCAAAAAACATGCACGAGCGAATTTCCACAATCTACCACGCCGGCGGCATCAGAGGAATATCCCCACGGCAGATATCGCAGCTCGCCCCGCCGTCCGTTCCGCCCGGTCAGAACACATCCTTCGCGTCGAACACCAGGATGAAGCTCCCCTCCGGCCATCCACCCTGGGGAACCGGCCAGGGCTGGCACACCGGGTTGACGACCGCCCGCAGGGCCGCATGCGCCCAGGCCGGGTTGACGCGACGGAACACTGCCGCGAGATCCTTGCACGTCACTGCGCCGACGAGAGCAGCCGTCACTCGCAGCTTCCGATCGATATCCCGCGCCGCACCCCCTCCCTTCCTCCTATTGCCCCGTCGCCACGACGAGTCCGATTTTCCAGGGCAAATCTTCCAGGAAAAGACAAAGAATTCTATACACTCATAACCGGTTATCTGGGACCAATATCTTCGAAGTTTGCGAGGTCCAAGGCTTGAGGATTCAGGCGCAGGCAAACCCCTATTCGGAGGGCCGCGCTGGCGACAATGGTTGGATGGACAATCATCAACGTAGTATCGGTCAGGAATCGAGTATCGTCTGACGGTCGACTTTGGAAATATTGGCGCGGAGCGGTCGTGCCTCATGTCGATCAAACCTTCGACAGTGGACACCAGAGCTTCCGTGACCACCAACAGTATAACGAAGTGCGGCAGGTTGTTGCTCAAGATAGAGTGCCTTGGGAGCAAAGAATGAGTCAGGGCAATCGGCTTTGTCTTGCGACCAAAGTAACGCTGATCGCCTCAGGCCTGCTCTGGGCTCTGGCCGCGCGTGCCGAGGCGCAGGACGCAGACCGCATCATCCGAGACCAGACGACCGTCATCGAGCGGTTCGAGCCGCCACCGCAGCGGCCTCCAAGCATTGCCGTGACACACGCCGCCCCGGTCGCCGGCGTGCCCATCGAGCAGCTCGGAACCGTCCGCTTCACACTCCGCAGCGTCGATCTCGAAGGCGCAAAGACGCTCGATCCGGTCCTCTTTTCTCCGCTCTGGCGAAACCTGATCGGTCGAGAGATCTCGCTTGTCGACCTGAAATCTGTGATCGACGGAATCGAACGCGTCTACCGCGAAAACGATTACTATGGAGCGGGCCTGGTTCCACAACAGGATTTCACCACTGGCCGCATCCGCATCGTCGTCTATGAATCCTATATCCGCGACGTTGTCGTCGAATCGGATCGGCCGGGTCTCAAGGAGAGGCTGAAGCCCTATATCGACCGCATGGTGGCGATGCGGCCGGTCCGCATCTCCAGCCTTGAGCGCTACCTGCTGCTCATCGCCGATATCCCCGGCGTCACGATGCAAGCTGACCTCTCTAAAGTCGAGGACGATCCGGCCGCAGGACGGCTGGTGCTGAAGGTCGACGCCACACGGTTCGGGTTCGATGCCCGTCTCGACAATCTCGGTACGCCGGCCACCGGGCCGCTGCAGCTTTCCGGTATCGCGCGCCTCAACGATGCTCTCGGATTGTTCGAGGGCACCGAAGTGCTCGCGGTGACAAATCCTGCCGACCCCGACGAGCTCGTCTTCCTGCGGTTCGGGCAGTTGTTCCCGCTCGGGCCGTCGGGTTTCTTCGCCGGATACGAGTTCGGCCAGGTCTGGTCGAATCCGGAGGCCGATGACGACATCCACGCCGAGACCACGTTCGGTAAGGCCTTCCTGAGATACGCGATCGTGCGTGCGATCGACCACAGCCTGATCGCCGATATCGCGATCAATGGCAAGGATATCGCGGTCGACGTCAACGGCGATCCGGCGGTGCGGGAGAGCAACCGATGGCTGACGGCAACAGCCACCTACGACACGATGATCGCCGGCGTCGCCATCGTCGCCGAGGCCGGCCTGGGCCAGGGCTTCAGCGGCCTCGGCTCGGACACCGACAACGACGATTTCACCTATGTGTTCGGGCAAGGCACGCTCTCGCGCGACATCACGGATTCCCTCTCGGCGCAACTGCAGTTCGCGTGGCAACACGCCTTCACCGAGCTTCCCTCGGCGGTCCGCTTCGACCTGGGAGGCGAGCCCTACAGCCGCGCCTTCGACAGCGCCTCCATCACCGGGGATAACGGCATTGCGGCGGCGTTCCAGCTTCGGCAGAGGATCGACACCGGCATCGCATGGCTGACCGATCTCAGCCTGTTCGGATTCGTCGACTATGGCGCGGTCTGGAATCCGCCCGACAGAGACTACGACGTCGCCTCGCTCGGTTCGGTCGGGGGCGGCATCCAGACCGTGATCGGCGAGCGCTTCAACGCCACCGCCTATGTCGCGACGGCCTACAAGGACGAGCCGAAGCTCGACGTCGATGGCGTCCTGTTCCGCTTTGCCGTGGGAGCAAAGTTCTAGCCGTGCTGAAGGGAGCAACCTGATGTCCTCCATCCCCCCGATGTCCATGGCGGTGCTCGCCGCTGTCGTCGGCCTTGCCGTTGCTTGCGGCGAGGCGCAGGCCGATACCCTGGCTCCGGTCGTGGGCGACCTGCCCGCAAGCGTTTCGGCCCAGATCGAGACAATCCAGTCGAAACCAGCCTACGCGCATACCAACTGGGGGATGCGCGTGGCTGATCTCGCCACGGGTGCCGTGCTCATCGATCAGGCGGGCGACCGGTCACTGACCCCCGGATCGATCATGAAGGTCTACAGCTCGGCCACCGTGCTCGACCTGTATGGGCCAGACTACCGGTTTCACACTCCGGTCTACCGGGCCGGGGCGGTGTCGGGCGGCGTGCTCGGCGGAGACCTGGTCCTGGTCGCTTCAGGCGATTTCAGCTTTGGCCTGCGCGAACAGCCGGACGGCACGCTCGGCTACAACAATTTCCCGGAGATCGACCACAACTATGCCGATACGGGCTTTGCCGGAGGCGCTCTGGTCAAGGGGAGCGACCCGCTGACCGCCCTGGACAACCTGGCGAAGGCAGTCCGTGCGTCCGGCATCGCCGAAGTCAGAGGCGACGTCATCGTCGACACACGACTATTTGACACCTACCGCGACCCGACCGACGGGATCATCTCGCCGATCTGGCTCAACGAGAATGTCGTCGACATCGTGACGACGGCGGCGAGCGCGGGTCAGCCGGCGAAGGTCGATTGGCGTCCGAAGACCGCTGCGATCAAGGTGGTGGCCGAGGTGATGACGGTCGCGGAAAACCCGAAGCCCATCAGGATCGAAACGCCCGCCCCGGGAGAGGTCCGCGTCACGGGCGAGATCGCCGCCGGATCTCCGCCCACCTTGAACATCTGGCACGTGCCCGACCCGGCTGCCTTCGCCCGGACCGCCTTCATCGAAGCCCTCCGGCGCGCCGGCGTGAAGGTCGAGGCGAACCCGCTCGGCCGGAACCCCGCCGACAAGCTGCCCGATGCGGCAGCATTGTCTGCCGAGACCAAAGTGGCGGAGCACGTCTCACCGCCGCTTTCCGAATACGTCAAGGTCGTGCTCAAGGTCAGCTACAATCGCGGTGCCCACCTGCTGCTGTGCCTTGCCGCGGTGAAAGCCGGAAGCCGCGACTGCGAGGCGGGAATCGGCAAGGAGCTGGAGCTGCTCGACCGCCTCGGCGTGTCGCGACAGAGCACTTACGTCTTCGACGGCGCCGGTTCCAACGACCACGCCAAGACCGCCCCCGCCGATCAGACGACGGTGCTGACGCGGATCGTCAAGGAGCCCTGGGGACGGTCCATACGGCGCGGGATGGCCATCCTGGGCGTGGATGGGACACAGGCCGCGAACGGTGTCGGAACCCCGGCGGCCGGGCATATCCAGATCAAGGACGGCACCCGGATCACGACAGCGCCCGGAGACTATCAGGGCCTGATCATCGCCAAGACGCAGGTCGGCTACATCGAGGCGAAAAGCGGTCGTGATCTCGCATTTGCGATCTTCCTGAACACGGCGCCCTTTGCCTCGATCGAGGATTTCATTGCCGCCGATCACGACATCGCTGCGATCGCTGCTGCGATTCAGCAGGCCTATTAGGCCGCAATCCAGGAGGACGAGGTGGAACGACCCGGTTTCAACAGAGTGCGACGCGCCTTGATCTCCGCTTCAGCCGCTGCGGTGCTGCTCGGCTGCGCCGCGACCGGCTCGGCCGCAGCCCAGACCGATCTGCCCCCGGCGATCCGTGCGATCATGGATGCGCCGCGCTATTCCGGGGCGGTCTGGGGTCTGCGTGCGATCGACCTCGCCTCAGGCGCGACGACGACGTCCTATGGCGCAGACGCCCTGTTCTTCACGGGTTCGGTGCGGAAACTGTTCTCGGTCGGTCTCGCGCTGAATGCGCTCGGCATCGACCATCGTTTCGAAACGCCGGTCTATCGTGTCGGTGAATTGGCGCCTGACGGAACCCTGCAGGGCGACCTCGTCCTCGTCGCCAGCGGCGACCTGACCCTCGGCGGACGGACCACGGCCGACGGCAAGGTCGCCTTCACCAATTTCGACCATACCGAGGCCAACTCGCTCGGCAGTGCGATCCTGACCAAGCCCGATCCGCTTGCCGGCCTCGATCTCCTCGCCGGGCAGGTCGCCGCGTCCGGCATCAAAGCCGTCGCCGGCGATGTCATCGTGGACGATCGCCTCTTCGACCAGTTTCGGGTGCCGAACGGGAATGTCCTGATCACACCGATCATCGTGAACGACAACCTGATCGACGTCACGATCCTGCCAACTGAACCCGGACGCCCGGCAAACGTCGACTGGCGCCCAAAAACCGCGGCCTTCGCGGTCACGTCGGAGGTGCGGACCGTCGCTGCTGGCGAACCGCTCGAGATCTCCCTGGAGACCTCGCCCGACGATCCCGGACTGGGGATCGTCAAGGGCCAGATACCGGTCGGATACAAGCCTGCCCTGCCCGGCGTGCCGACCTTGGTCCGGACGTTTCCGATCGCCGATCCGTCAGCCTTTGCGCGCACGGCGCTGATCGAAGCGCTGGGCCGGGCGGGCGTACCCGTCAAAGCGGCGGCCACCGGCCCGAATCCGAGTGCGAGGCTGCCGTCGGGCGACGCGTATCGGCGGACCGCGCAAGTCGCCCGGTTCACGTCGCCGCCATACTCGGAGTACGCCAGGCTGATCCTCAAGGTCAGCCACAATCTCGGCGCCAATATGAGCCTCGTCCTGTTCGGGCTGACGAAAGGGGCGAGGACGATCGGGACCGCCCTTGCGGCCGAACGGACCGCGCTCGTGACGGAGTACGGGCTCCGTGCCGATGGCTTCGACTTTCCGACCAATGGCAGCGGCAGCCCCGACAGCCGCGCAACGCCCGCTGCCGTGACCGATCTCCTCGCCGCGATGCGGAAGACGAAGGCGGCAGGAGTGTATTTCGACGCCCTGCCGGTTCTTGGTGTCGACGGCTCCCTGGCGACGGTCGGCGTCGATCCGCCGAATCCGGTCATTGCGCCGGCCATCGGGCGGGTCTTCGCGAAGACCGGGACGACGGTCGAGGGCGACACGCTCAAGGCTCAGGTCTTTGCCGGATACCTGAAATCCAGGGCGGGGAAATTGCTCGCCTATGTCGTCTATGTGAACGATGTCGCGCCGATCAGCAGCATCGCCGATGTCATCGAGGTCTTCGGCGACGAGGGTGAGATATCGGCGATCCTTTACAATCTCAACTGACCGGTTCGCCGGTGCCGATGGCTCGGCGGATGCTGTGATCAGCGCGGTGTCGAGAAGGGGGGAACACAATGACCGGGTGGTGGAAAGCAGACGGGTCCTGCACAACAATGGAAGGCGGCCTCGCGGACCGCCGGAGCGGTGCCGGAGAAGCCGACCCGGGTCCGGGGCGCCTTTCGGGGTCATGGATCGCCCTGGCGCTCGGCGGCATCGCCTTCGCCCAGATCACGGTCCCCACCACGGCGCAGGCGCAGTGCAGCTCGAGCAGCAATCCGTCTCCACCGCCTGTGGTCACGGCGAATTTCTCGAACCAGACCTTCGGCGCTCCACCGCTGAAGTCTTATGGCGTGGCTTCGCTGGGTCTCGCCGGCTGTATCGGGGCCGATGGAGGCGATGACGAAAACGGCTTCCCTGGCAGTCCGGGACAGCCCGGCGGGCAGATCACCGGCGTCAACAAAGCCCTGACCCTCATCGGCGGCGGCAACCTTGACTCTAACCTCGAGACGTTCGGCGCAATCATCGTCAGCCAGGGCGGAGTTGGAGGCGCCGGCGGTCAAGGCGGCTACACCGGCCTGGACGAAAACCGGGGCGGCATTGGCGGCGCCGGCGGGGCGGGCGGCAATATTGCCGTCAGCTTCGACGGCACCTTCGTTCCGGACCCGAAGACCGGTCTGGCGACCTACGGACTCTACGTGTCGTCCGCAGGCGCCGAGGGCGGCAGGGGAGGAGATTCCAACGATGGCGGAATCTTCTCCAAGAACGCGGGCGCTGGCGGGCCAGGGGGGGCCGGCGGCTCGGTCGCGCTCACGGCAAGTGGATCGGTCCAGGCGGAAGCTTTCGGCGTTTCGGCGCTGTCCAGCGGCGGTTCGGGCGGAAACGGGGGCAATGCCGCCTCCATAGACAAGGCAGACGACACAAATGGCGGCCATGGCGGCGATGGCGGACAGGCGGGCTCGGTGTCGCTGAATTGGCTGGGCGGCACTGTCACGACCGGGCAAATCGGTTTGCTTGCCACCGCAGATGGTGGGATCGGAGGCGCCGGAGGCGATGCAGCTTTCGTATTGCTCGCCACCACCAGCGGTGGCAATGGCGGTGCGGGCGGCAATGGCGGCACAGCCATGCTGTCGTTAAGCGGCGGCGAGGTCACCGTCAACCAGGACCCGGCCCGTCAGGCGGGCGCCGGACTCTATGTCTCGGCCATCGGCGGCGCTGGCGGCCATGGCGGAACTGTGAGCTTCGGGGCCGGAGAGGGAGGCGGCAGCGGCGGGAATGGCGGGACTGGTGGCGCTGCCGGCGCCGCCATTCTCGGCTCGGTCGCCTATTCCAGCCAGAGCGGCGGTCAGGGCGTCCTGGTTCAGTCCAACGGCGGCGCCGGCGGGCCCGGTGCGGGGGCTGGCGGTGACGGCCAGGCCGGCGGCGGCGGATTCGCGGGCGCCGGCGGTGGTGTCACCCTGTTCCTGGGCAACGCTGCGACCACGGGCACCGTCCGAACCTCGGGGACGCTCGCCCATGGCGCCGTGGTGCAGAGTGTCGGCGGTGCCGGCGGCACTGGCGGCAATGCGAGTTTCTTCGCCAGTGCCGGCGCCGGGGCAGCGGGCGGGGATGGCGGCCCGGTCGTGGTCCAGGCGCCCAACGGCTCGGTGATCGCCACCGGCAAGAGCGCCATCGCGATGGTGGCGCAAAGCGTCGGCGGCGGCGGCGGCGTGGGCGGCGACACGAACGACATCTCGATCGGCACCCAGATTGCCATCGGCGGCAATGGCGGTCTCGGCGGCAATGGCGGAGCGGTCAATGTCGACTTGACGAACGGCGTGTTCGCCTCCACCAGCACGCTCGGCGGCGCGGGCATCCTGGCCCAGAGCATCGGCGGGTCCGGCGGGGCCGGCGGCAGCGCGGCCTCGACGGGCGTCGGCTTCTTTTCGATGACGATCGGCGGCGACGCCGGCGGCGGCGGCGGCGGTGGCCTGGTGAACGTCACCAACAAGTCGCTGATCACCAGCTATGGCGATCATGCGGCCGGCATCCAGGCGCAAAGCATCGGCGGCGGCGGCGGCAAGGGCGGCTCGGCGTTCACCTTTGCCGCCAACGCCCTTCCGACTGCGGCGGTCGCGGTCGGCGGCCGCGGCGGCAGCGGCGGCCCGGCGGGGGATGTTGCCGTCAGCAACACCGGCCAGGTCACGACCTACGGCGCGGATGCCACCGGAATCCTCATCCAGAGCATCGGTGGCGGGGGCGGAACGGGTGGGGCAGCGGCCGCGCGCGCGGTCGATCTCTCGCCGAGCAAGGAGGTCCCCGCCATCTCGATCTCGGTGGCGATGGGCGGAAAGGGCGGGGCGGGCAACACCGGCGGCCAGGTCGCACTCGACAGTAACGGGCTGATCGCCACGGCCGGCGACGGCGCCATCGGGGTCATGGCGCAAAGCGTGGGCGGCGGCGGCGGCACGGGTGGCGACAGCACGGCGGCGTCCTATTCCGGCGGCCCCCAGGCCGGCGTCACGATCTCGCTCGCGGTGGCGGTCGGCGGCGCCGGGGGCACCGGCGGGACCGGCGGCGCGGTGACGGTGTGGAATGACGGCCTCGTGGCCACGCGGGGCCAGGATGCCTATGGCGTCTTTGCCCAGAGCGTCGGCGGCGGCGGCGGGGCCGGCGGCGCCGGTGATGCCTCGTCGGCGGCGAGCAAGGCAAAGGGCAGCTTCGCCGCCTCGATCGGCGTGGGCGGCACCGGCGGCACCGGCGGCCACGCCGACACCGTCGATGTGACCAGCACCGGCGCGGTGACGACGGTCGGCGACGGGTCCGATGGGGTGTTTGCCCAAAGCGTCGGCGGGGGTGGTGGCGCCGGCGGGGGCGGGGTCGCCACGGCCGGCGGCGGCAATCTCAGCCTTGCCGTCGGTGTCGGCGGGAGCGGCGGCGCGGGCGGAAACGGCAACACCGCCACGGTCACGAATGGCGGCAGCATCGTGACCCGCGGCACCGATGCGATCGGCCTGTCGGTGCAGAGCATCGGCGGCGGCGGCGGCAAGGGCGGCAAAGGCGGTGCCACCGCCGGCGGATCACCCGACTTCTCGAATGCGAAAGCCTTGTTCGACATCCTGGCAAACGGTCTGGGCCTCAATCAGACGGTCACCAATCTCGGCGACGGCATCCTGCGGATCGGGCAGATCGGTCAGGAGATCCAGGCGACCTATGACGAGTTGAACGGCATCTTCTCGCAGCCGCAGGCGGGTGATCCGGAGAACGGCACCGCCAAGCAGATGAACGTCTCGGTGTCGGTCGGCGGCAGCGGCGGGGCCGCGGGCGACGGCGGCGCGGCCAATGCGACCAACACCGGGGGGATCGCGACCTCGGGGGCGCAGTCGGACGGCATCTATGCGCAAAGCGTCGGCGGCGGTGGCGGCAGCGGCGGCGCCGCAACGTCGACCAGCGGCGCCGCCGACGACACGCCGATCCAGACCGCGATCGGGGTGGGCCGCAAGGGTGGCGGCGGCGGCACCGGCGGTGTCGTGACGGTGGTCAACGAGGCGGGCGCCAAGATCCTGACGCAGGGCGTGGCCGCGTTCGGCATCATGGCGCATAGCGTGGGCGGCGGCGGCGGCGAAGGGTCGCTGGCCGGCACCGTCAGCGGCTCGCTGAAGAGCCTCTCCGTCGGAATCGGCGGCGATGGCGGCCCCGGCGGGAATGGCGGCGCGGTCGGCGTCACGACGGACGGCGCGATCACCACCACCGGCAAGCACGGCATCGCCATCTTTGCCCAGAGTGTCGGGGGCGGCGGCGGGCTGGTCCGGACGATGACCACCGACGAGACGTTCGATCCCTCCAAGATCGTCGACAACCCGCAAGGGCGGATTGGCGACGTCCACGGCTTGACGTTGGCGCTGGGCGGCAAGAACGGCATCGCCGGCAACGGCGGGGACGTCTCCGTCGCCACGGGCGGCCCCATCACCACATCCGGCCTGGACGCGCATGGCATCCTGGCGCAGTCGATCGGGGGTGGCGGCGGGATGGCCGTCGGGGGGCAGATCATCCTTCCGGGCGGCGCGGGCGGGCCCGGCGGCGCCACCGGCAACGGCGGCAATGTCGCCATCCAGCTCAATACGGGCACGGCGATTTCCACCGCCGGCGACGGCGCCTACGGCATCATTGCCCAGAGCATCGGCGGCGGCGGCGGCTTCGCCGGCGATCCGTCCGCGGTCCACTACTACCAGACGGGTACGGCGCTGGCCGTGAAGTCCAACACCGGCAATGGCGGAGACATCTCGATCGCTGCGGAGAACGCCCGCATTCAGACCACGGGCGCTTATGCCCCGGCCATCTTCGCTCAGAGCATCGGCGGCGGCGGCGGCATGGTCAATTACAACAACGCCGACGGTTCTCTGGACAAGATTCAGGCGCGGGGCACTGCCGGCGGCGACGGCAGCGGCGGTGCCATAACGATCTCGCTCGTCAACAGCCGGGTCCAGTCGTTTTCGACGGGGTCGTCGGGCATCTTCGCCCAGAGCGATGGAGGACTGGGAGCAGGCAAGATCAAAATTTCGATCGATAGCCTTTCGGAGGCTAACGGCGGCAAGCCCGACCTTGCCTTCCCCGCTGGTCAAGACCCCACACAGCGCGACGCGGCGGCCATCCGGCTGATGGGCGGTGTCGGGAACGAGATCGACAATGCGGGGGGGATCACTGCCGCGGTCGGTGGCATTGCGATCCTGACCGACACGCCGTCAAGCAACACCCAGGTCACGAACACGGGAACGATCTCGGGCGACATCGTCTTCAACAGCGGGACCGGCAATGTCGTGGACAACCGTCCCGGCGGCGTGATCGAGGCCTTTACAGCCATCAACCTGAGCGGCGGCCAGCTCCGCAATGCCGGCACCTTGCAGGTCGGCGGCGCCGGCGCGATCGGCAGGACGACCGTGACGGGCGACCTCGTCCAGAGCGCCACGGGCCGTCTGGTGGTGGAGACGAACCACAGCATCGGCACGGCGGACCTCCTCGATGTGCAGGGCCATGCGCGCCTGGGCGGCATGGTGGAGGTGCATCCGGTGTCGCTCGCCAACCGCGCCGTGACGGTGCTGAGCGCGACGGAGGGGCTGGCGGTCGATCCGGGCTTCACGGCCAGCCGCACCCATCTCTACCGCTTCGATACGCAACAGTCCGGCGGGACCCTGCAGGTGCAGCCGGTGGCGGAGTTCAGCGCCGCGGCCGGCCCGCTGGGCCGGAACCAGCGGCGGGTGGCGGCGCATCTGCAGCAGCTCTGGGACAGCGGTGCAGGGTTCGACGAAGGCTTCACGGCGCTCGCCGGCGTCGGGGACGGAGGCAGCTACGCGCGAGCGCTGAGCAGCCTGTCCGGGCAGACGGTCGGGGCGGTCGCAGCCCTCCGCTACAGCTCGAGCCACGGCTTCGTCACCAACATGCTGGACGAATGCGCGACCTTCGAGGGCGCCGG
>NZ_JBQJIK010000115.1:0-18675 GCF_052078665.1 Inquilinus sp. CA228
GTCCTGGACATGGCCGGGGCCGAAGGCCAGGGCCTGGCCGCTGGCGCCGGCCAGGGCGATGGCGCTCTCGCCCAGCCGCGGCAGGTCGATCCGCGCCACCGGCCAGGTGTCGGCCCAGGGCCAGGGCTTCACCGCCCGGCCGGTCGCCAGGGTCTCGGCGAAGGCGCGGTCCAGCAGGACCTGGGCCAGCATCGCCTTGGCGTGGATCCACAGGCCCTGGCCGGCCAGCACCAGACCGGCCAGGACGAGGAGGAGGGCGACGAAGCGGGATCTCGGCCGGCGCTGGCGGGGCGGGCGCTGCGCGCGCTGGCCGCGGGGCAGGCTCTGCCCGGCGAGGGGATGGGAGAGCGGCAGGGTCGCGCTCATGCCCGGCCTCCCGTCGACCGGCGGCCGAAGCCGAACACCGTCAGCCCGGCCAGCAGCAGCAGGAGGCCGGCGATGATCCGCAGCTCGGCGTCGGTCGCGGTCTGCGGCAGCACCACATCCTCGACCGGCTGCGGCTTGTCGGCGGCGGCGGGGGCGTTGGCGCGGGCGGCGGCGGGCAGCAGCAGGCCGGCCTGGCGGAACTCGGGCTTGGGCTTGGCGCCGAAGACCTTGTCGAAATCCCAGCCGGCGGGGAGGTTGAGTGGGATGTCGTTGCGGCTCAGCACCGCCCCGTCGGGCCGGCGCGGCGTCTTGTCGACCGCGACCAGGCTGGTCAGCCGCGTCACCAGGTGGTGCTGCAGCGCCAGCGACAGGATGCGCTGGTCGGCCTGCTCCGCATCGATCTGGCCCAGGGTCTGCGCCACCTCGGCATCGGCGATCTTGCGCCGCGCCCACAGCTTGGACAGGCCCTCGCCCTTGGCCGCCTGTGCCACCGGCAGGGTGACGATCCAGGGCCGGTCGCCGATCATGCCCTTGACCTCGATCGTGCCGGACAGCGCGGCCAGCCTGGCCGCCAGCACCACCGGTTCGCCGCGATACAGGTCCGGCAGCGTCTCCGGCGTCGCGTCGGCGCCGCCGGCCGAGAACCGGGCCGACAGGTTGGTCACGACCGGGCTCTCCAGCTTCTCGAACAGGGTGCGCATCCGCTCCTCCACCTGCTCCGGCGCGCCGATCTGGGTGAAGCTGCCGCGGCCCAGCTCGGCGGCGCGGCTCATCAGGAAGGTGTTGGGGGCGGAGCCGATGCCGACCATGAACACCCGCGACCGGCCGCGCATGCCGGCGATGGTGTCGAACAACTGCTGCTCGTTGCCGATGGCGCCGTCGGTCAGGAACACCACCTGGCGCAGGCGGGCGCGGCCATCATCACCGTGCTCCGTGAGCGCGGCCTGCATCGCCGGCACCATATCGGTGCCGCCCGACGCCTCCAGGCCGGAGACGAAGGACCTGGCCCGGCCGACATGCTCGGCATCGGCCGGCACCACGTCCGGGAACAGCACGTCGAGCGTGTCGTCGAAGCGCACCACGTTGAACCGGTCGGTGGGGGACAGGCGGCCGAGGGCGTAGAGCAGGCTGGACTTCGCCTGGTCCATCGAGGCGCCGCCCATCGAGCCGGAATTGTCGATCACGAACACCACGTCGCGCGGCCGCTTGTCCTCGGCCTGCGCCAGCGCCGGCGGGGTGACGAAGGCCAGGACGTAGTCGTCGCCGGCGACCCGCTCGCGGAACAGCCCGACCGAGGGCGCCACGCCGGCCGCCGGAGTCCAGCTCAGCTCGAAGTCGCGATTGGCCGGGACCGGGCCCTTCATCGTGACCACGCGACTGTCCGGGCCCTGGGTCTCGATATCGACCGCATGGTTGGCGCTGACCACCTCGCCGAGCGGGAAGCCGGCCTGCAGCTTCACCGTCAGGGTCACCGGGTTGACCGGGGCGTTGCCGCGCGGATCCAGCACCGGCGGGGTGATGCGGTCGCGGTCCGGCACGGGATCAGTGGTCGTCTGGCCCCAGCCGCCCTGGCCCGGCTGGAAGTCGACCGACTGCTTCACCGCCGCCGGGTTGTAGCGCGGCGCCACCACCAGCGGCACGCGCAGCGAGAACCGGGCGCCCGACTGGCGGACGGTCTCCTGGTACTCGATCTGGATCAGCACGGTCTCGCCCGGGCCGACATTGGCGACCGAGGTGGTGAACAGGTTCGGCCGCTCCTCCTCGACCAGCCCGGCGGTCTGGCCGGCCTGCTTCGCCACCTCATAGGTGCGGCGGGCCTCCTCGCGGGCGGCGATGTCGCCGGTGATGACGCGGTCGCCGACCACCATCTTCAGCGTGTCGACCGCGCCGTCTTCCGGCAGCGGATAGACATAGACGGCCTCGACCCACTGGTCGGTCGGGTTCTGGAACACCTGGGTGACATGGGCCCGGGCGGTCGGCCCGCTGACCGTCAGGTCGATATCGGTGCCCAGGCGCGGCGCCTCGATGTAGCGGCCTTTCTCATTGGTGCGGAACAGCAGCGCGCCGGACTGCATCTCGCCCGGCGTCACCAGTGCCGGCCCGACCTCGGCCCGGGCGGTGTGCCCGCCGACCGCCAGGGTCAGCACGGCCAGCAGCAGCGACAGCAGCAGCAAAGGCGCCGCGTGCCCGAACCGGGACTGGAACGCCGGCCACAGCCCCGCCGGCGCCCTCCTCGTCATGGAACTCATCGAACCCTCCGTGGACCTCGGCCGGCGTCCATCCGGCCCGGGTTTTTTGTCGGTCCGGGGGGCCTTGTCCGGCCACGGTGATGATCCGGCTTGTTCCGCAGGCGGTGGCCGGGATAGGTCTTGCTGCGCACCGTCCTGTGCGGATCGGTGCGCATCTGTGCGGAGGAGGGCGCCTTGGTCGGGTTGTCGACGCACCCAGCCGACCACGAGCTGTCGGAGGAGCAGAGCCACGCCGTCGCCGGCCAGGTGCGGGAGGAGCTGGCGCGCCGCCGCATCTCCCGCCAGTTCCTGGCCGACCAGGCGAAGATCAGCCTGTCGACGCTGGAGAAGGCGCTGTCTGGCCGCCGGCCCTTCACTTTGGCGACGCTGATCCGGCTGGAGGAGGCGCTGGGCGTCAAGCTGCGCCATCCGGAGGCGCGGCCGGCCGCCCCTGTCGCGCCCGCGCGGCCGGCCGCGGCCGTCGGGGTGGCGCCGGAGGGGCTCGGCTCCTATTCCCGGCCGGCCGTGTCCTGGATCGAAGGGGTGTACCTGACCCTGCGGCCATCCTTCGGCGACCGCCGCGCGATCTACGCCTACCGCACCGAGATCCATTGGGACGAGGCCGGGTCGCACCTGGCCTTCCGCGAGGCCGAGCGGGTCGACGCCGCCTTCACCCAGCACGGCACCGTCTCGGTGCCGCACCAATCCGGACACATCTACCTGGTGACCAACACCCATGGGCAGTACCGGATGGCGGTGCTGGGCCGACCGACCATCACCGGCGAGATGCACGGCATCCTGACCACGCTGCAGGCGGGACCGGGGTCGCAGCTGACGCCGGTGGCGGCGCCGATCGTGCTGGTGCCGATGGCGGCGGCGGGTATGCCGGAGTTCGGCCGCATTTCGCCCGACCACCCCTGCCACGCCCGCTACCGCGACATCCTGCGGCGGACGGTGGAGGAGTCCTTCGCCCGCTTCCTGCCCCTGGCGGCGGATTGAGGCGGGCTCATGCCGCCTCCACCCAGGGCGCCAAGATCTCGGCGGCGAAGCCGACGTGGCGCTCTCGGACGGGCAGCGGGGGCGCGCGCCGGCGTTAGCCGTAACGCGTCGCGAGTCGGGCTGGCCTGATCAGCGTGATGCCGTAGCGCAGGGCATAGGCCGCCTGGCGCTGAAATTCGGCTTCGTCCGGATCGAGGTCGGCCGGCGGCGGCTGGGAATCGGGCGTAGGTGGCCCGGCCGCTTCGGAGGGCCTGGTGCCGCCGGGTTCGGGCGGCGCGGCGCTTTCGGCGGGTGCGGTCTTGGCCGGCATGACGCTGTCGCCGGCGCCGGGCCGCCAGGGCTGGTCGGGCACGGCCGGCGTGCGAACGACCTTGCCGGTCTTGTCGGTGACCTCGCCGGTGGTGACGTTGTGGATCCAGGGCTCGCCCTCGGGCCCGCCGACATCGCTGGCCCAGATGCCGCGCACGACCACGGATCTGGTGCGGGACGGGTCCGGCGGGGGCGGGTCGGCGGCGGCCGGGCCGGGGGGCTCGCCCCATCGCTTCGGGCCGGCGCCGGCCTGATCGGTCCCGGCCTTCGCCCCGGCCGGGTCAAGGCCAGCGGCGCTGGCACGGCGGCGCGGTCCGGCTGGAGGCGTCGCCCTTCCTCGGCGAGATCGAAGCCGAGCTGCTGGCCCGTCGCCGCCCCGACCCGGCGCCGCGACGCCCGGCCGACCGGCAGCTCAGCCTGTTCTAGATCAGGCCGAAGGCCTTCCCGCCACGGTAAGACCGCAATTCGGCGCGATTCCAGCGCGGCCCGGCGCGAATGCGGCCATGATTGCCTGCTGTGATGACGTCATTCGTGCCGGCCTCGGCAGCAGTCGTATTTTTGAGAAGGCCCATTCACCGTGCGCACCTCTCCCCGTCAGATGCAGGGACTCGCGCTTTATGCCCTGGGCGTCGGCGCCTTCGCGACGATGGATGCCTTCGCCAAATATCTGAGCGGCAGCTATCCGGTCGCCGAGATCATCCTGATCCGCGCCCTGTTCGGTTACCTGCCGATCCTGGTCCAGTACCGCATGGGCACGGTGCGGGGGATGCAGGCGGTGCGGTCCAGCAAGCCGCTGCTGCAACTGCTCCGCGGCGGCTTCGTGCTGGCGGCGGGCGCCACCTTCTTCCTCAGCCTGTCCGGCCTGTCGCTGGCCGACGCGACCGCGATCTCCCTGGCGGCGCCGGTGTTCATGGCGCTGTTCGGCATCACCGTGCTGCGCGAGCCCGCGGGCCGCGAGACCTATGTCGCCATCGCCGTCGCCCTGGCCGGCGGCATGCTGATCGTGCGGCCGACCGACGGGATGAATTTCTACGCCCTCATCGCCGTGCTGTCGGCGCTGTTCTACGCCCTCGGCGTGGTGGCGACGCGCCGGGCCGGGCAGGCGGACGCGCCGATCGTGACCGCGATCTGGGGCAACACCGTGATGGTGGTGGCCTCCGCTGCGATGATCCTGCACTCCGGCTGGGTCTGGCCGACGGCCGACGACTGGCTGCCCTTCATCGGCGTCGGGCTGGCCGGCGGGCTGGCCAACCTGCTCTATATCGGCGGGCTGCGGCTGAGCGGCGTCTGCGACGTCGCGGTGATCGACTACTCGATCTTCGTCTGGGCGGCCGCCTTCAGCGTCCTGGTCTTCCACGAGGAGATCGCGACCCTCAGCCTGATCGGGGCGGCCCTGATCGTGTGCGGCGGGGTGTACAGCGCCGTGGCGAAATGGCTGCGGTCGCGGGACGAGCCGGCGGAGGCGCCGCTGGCCCTCGGCATGGGGCCGACATCCTGAAGTAAGATCGGGCTGACCTAAGATCGGGCTGAAACGAGATCGGGGGCGACGCCGCCCCCGTTCTCCCTCGCTCTACCATCCCTGTCCATCGGTCCGCCGGGTCGCAGTAAGACGCCCATCGAGCTTCTGATTGCGGGCGAACAGAATATGCCCGTTTGACTATCGACGCTCCGAAATATCAGCCCTAATTCAAATCAAGCCCGCCTCAGGCTCGATGGGCGTACCATCCGATGGGACAGTATGGCCATCGTAACCAACCAGCGTGAATCGAACGTGAATTCGTTTCGCGAGAGCGGATGTATGCGAAAGGATATTACGGAATGGCCTATGAGCTCTACTACTGGCCCGAGATTCAGGGGCGTGGCGAGTTCGTCCGGCTGGCGCTCGAGCAGGCCGGCGCCGACTATGTCGACATCGCCCGCGAGGAGGACGACGACCTGCCCGGGCTGATGCACTACCTGCAGGACGGGGCGGTGCCGCAGCCGCCCTTCGCGCCGCCCTATCTCAAGGCCGGCGACCTGCTGATCGGCCAGACCGCCAACATCCTGCTGTTCCTCGGCGACCGGCACGGCCTGGCGCCGGCGGATGAGGCGGGGCGGCTGTGGACGCACCAGTTGCAGCTGACCATCGCCGACCTGGTGGTCGAGGTGCACGACACCCACCACCCGATCGGCAGCGGCCTGTACTACGAGGACCAGAAGCCGGAAGCGAAGCGCCGTACCGCGGACTTCCTGGACCATCGCCTGCCGAAATATCTCGGCTATTTCGAGCGGGTGCTGGCCCGCAACCCGGCCGGCGACGCGCATCTGGTCGGGGCCGCGGTCACCACCGCCGACCTGTCGATGTTCCAGATCATCGCCGGGCTGCGCTATGCCTTCCCGAAGGCGATGGCGCGGATCGAGCCGAAGCATCCACGCCTCGCGGCGCTGCACGACCGGGTGGCGGCGCTGCCGCGCATCAAGGCTTATCTCGACTCGCCCCGGCGCATCCCGTTCAACCCGATGGGCATCTTCCGCCACTATCCCGAGCTCGATCCCTGACTTATATTGTCAGACAATAGTTCATCGCGGGAGGAACGGATGATCATCGTCACCGGCGGCAGCGGCCAGGCGGGCCGCGCCTGTCTCAAGGATCTGATCGCCCATGGCCACGACGTCTGTTCGGTCGACCTGGCGCCGCCGGCCGACCCGTCGGTCCGGCACAGCCGGGTCGACCTGACCGATTACGGCCAGACCATCGCCGCCTTCTCGGCGATCGACGACCGGGTGTCGCAGGTCACCGGCATCGTCCATCTCGCGGCGATCCGCGCCCCCGGCCTGGCGCCGAACCACGTCATCTTCGAAACCAACACGGTCAGCACCTACAACGTGTTCGAGGCGGCGCGGCAGCTGAAGATCCGCAACATCGTCTGGGCCTCCAGCGAGACCGTGCTGGGCCTGCCCTTCGCCGACCCGCCGCCCTATGTGCCGGTGGACGAGGAGTATCCCGGCCGGCCGGAGACCGCCTATTCCCTGTCCAAGCTGATGGGCGAGGAGATGGCCAAGCAGTTCTGCCGCTGGGACCCCGCGGCCAAGATCATCGGCCTGCGCCTGTCCAACGTCATGGACCCGGAGCGCTATGCCGAGTTCCCGGGCTTCGACGACGACCCGCGCAAGCGGAACTGGAACCTGTGGGCCTATATCGACGCCCGCGACGCCGCCCAGGCGATCCGCCTGGCGCTGGAGTCGAAGCTGACCGGCGCCGAAATCTTCGTCATCGCCAATGCCGATTCGGTGATGAGCCAGCCGAACGACGCGCTGCTCGACGCCATCTATCCCGGCGTGCCGCGGAAGCGCCCCTTCGGCCCGAACGAGACCCTGCTGTCGATCGAGAAGGCGCGCCGGGTGCTGGGCTACGAGCCGCGCCACAGCTGGCGCGACCCGGCGTCGCGGTAGCGCAGCGCCGGCAGGGCAGGGCTTGCCGAAACTCTATGTTGCAGTGCACAATGATCTGATGCAGGACGCCGGCCAGCGGGCCGGGCCTGCCGGAGGAAGCCCCGGGGTGGTGCGCAACCCAGGGAGCGGAAGCAACATGGACGTGTTCACGACCCTCATTCTCGTCTGCGCCACGGCGCTGCCGCAGCGCGACTGCAACCGGGACACGGCGGTCGACGTGGTCGCCGGCCCGGTGGCGCCGACGCCGCTCGGCTGCGGCTTCACCGGCCAGGCGATGCTGGCCGACACCGCGCTCGGGCCGGAGCTGGGCGAGGGCCGCTATCTCAAGATCGTGTGCGACCGGCGCGCCGAGGGCTGATCGGCCCGGTCACAGCCGCGGGTCGATCGGCTCGCTCTCCAGCGCCAGCACGCCGAACACGCATTCATGGACGCGGCGCAGCGGCTCGCGGGCGATGAAGCGCCGCAGCGCCTCGTGGCCGAGGGCGAATTCGCGCAGCGCCAGGTTGCGCTTGCCGCCCAGCTTGCGCTCGCGCAGCCGGACCAGGTTCTCCGGCAGGTCGTATTCCGGGCCGTAGATGATGCGCAGATATTCCCGGCCGCGCACCTTCACCGCCGGCTGGATCAGGCCCTTCGGGCCGCGGGCGACGAAGTCGCGCGGCTTTACCACCATGCCTTCGCCGCCCGCCGCGGTCATCGCCTCCCACCAGGCGACGGCGTCGGCGCAGGCGGCGTCGTCCGCCAGCTCGACCAGCCGCCAGCGCGTCGCCGCCACGGCCGGCCCCCCGGCCTGCGCCAGCCGGTCGGCCACGCCCATGTGCCAGGAATGGTCCTGGTCGAAGCAGACGCGCCCCTCGGCCGCCAGCAGGTGGAACGGGGCGATGCGCAGGTCGTCGATGCCGGAGACCGGCCAGACATAGGGCGTCCAGGCCCGGCCATAGGCTTCGGCCCGCTCGCGCCGCCCGGCGACGCGCTGCTGCAGGTCCGCCAGCGGCAGGCCGCGCCCGACCGCCCGGGCCAGCGCCTCTCCGGCCGCGGTCAGACCGGCCAGGCTGGCGGCGGCGACCGGGGCGTACTGGCTCTCGATCAGGGCGCCGGCCTTGGCCGACCACGGCATGATCTCGGCGTCGAACAGCAGCCAGCCGGTGTCCAGCTCCGACCACAACCCATCCGCCGCCGCCCGCAGCCTGTCGAGCACGGCCTCGGTGGTCGCGGCATCGGCGAAGAAGGCGCGGCCGGTCCGGGTCCAGATCGCCCCGGTCTCCCCCCCGGTCACGCCGAACCGCGCCCGGGCGGTGGCGGCGTCGCGGCACAGCGCGATCACGGCACGCGAGCCCATGTGCTTCTCCTGGCACATGACCGCGCCGACGCCGCGCCCGCGGAAATGCTCGAACGCCTCCTCCGGCCGTTCCAGCCACTCCTCCCGCGCGCTGGTCTCGACCGGCGACATCGTCGGCGGCAGGTAGACCAGCCATTGCGGCGCGATCGCGAAGCGGCTCATCACCTCCAGCGCCGCGGCGGCGTTCTCGGCCGCCACCTCGATCCGGCCGCGCAACTGGGTCTCGACCCAGCGCCGCCCGACGACATCCTCCATGTCGAGCAGGTCGTCGGCCTCCGCCTGGGCGCTGCGCTCGTCGGCGCGGGGTGCCAGCGGGCGGACCGGCTCGCTCCACACCCGTTCGGCCGGCACCGCGACCAGCTCCTTCTCCGGCCAGCGCAGCGCCGTCAGCCGGCCGCCGAAGACGCAGCCGGTGTCGAGACAGATGGTGTTGTTGACCCATTCCGGGTCGAGCACCGGGGTGTGGCCGTAGGCGATCGTCGTCGGCCCGCGATAGGCCGCCGCCCAGTCCAGCCGGACGGGCAGGCCGAACTCGTCGGTCTCGCCGGTGGTCTCGCCGTACAGGGCGAATTCGCGCACTGCGGGCGACGCGCGGCCGACCATCTCCGGCTTCAGCCCGGCATGGGCGACCGCCAATTTGCCGCCGTCCAGCCAGACATGGCTCAGCAGCCCGTCCAGGAACGGCTTGATCGCGGCCTTGAAGGCCGGGCCCTCGGCCTCGAGCTGGTCGATCGATTGCTGCAGCCCATGCGCGATCTTGACGTCGCGGCCGTCCAGCCACCGCGCCAGCTTGCGGTCGTGGTTGCCGTTGACGACATGGCCGGTGCCGGCCGCTGCCATGCTGATGGCGATGCGCAGCACGTCGGGCGTGCGCGGTCCGCGGTCGACCAGGTCGCCGACGAACACCGCCTTGCGGCCGGGCGGCGGCGTCACCGTGACCTGGCGCCCGCCCTCCGCCTCCTGCCAGTCGACCGCATAGCCCATGTGCCGCAGCAGCGCCTCGAGCTCGTCGGCGCAGCCATGGACGTCGCCGATGATGTCGAACGGGCCGGCATCGTCGCGCTTGTCGGTCCACAGCGGCCGGCGTTCGACCGTCGCGGCGTCGATGCCCTCGGCCGGTCCCAGCCGCCAGACCTGCCGAAAGCCCTCGCGCTGCAGTCCGCCCAGGCCGCGCCGGATCTCCGACACCATGCGCACCACCACCTGCGGGCCGAAGGGGCGGTCCGGCCGCCCCTTGTTGCGCTCGATGCAGAGGTCGATGCCGGGGTCGAGCACGATAGCGACCGGCAAGGCGTGCCAGCGCCGGGCCAGCGCGACCCAGTCCTTGCGGTCGGCGGCGCGGACATTGGTGGCGTCGATCACCGTCAGGCGCCGATTTTTGAGGCGCTTCTCGGCGATGGTGCGGACCAGGTCGAAGGCGTCGGCCGTTGCCGCCTGGTCGGTCTCGTCATCCGACACCAGGCCGCGGCAGCGGTCCGACGAGATGATCTCGGTCGGCCGGAAATGCCGCGCGGCGAAGGTCGACTTGCCTGACCCGGTGGCGCCGATCAGGACGATCAGCGCGAAGTCGGGGATGTCGATGCGGGAGGGATCGGTGGCACGACTCAAGATGCGGCCCCCTCCAGGGCGGCGAAATAGCGGTCCAGGAACGCCGCGTCGCCGATCCGGCCGGTCAGGTCGAGCCAATTGTCGGCGACGATCGAGGGCGCCAGGGCGTCGATGGCCAGCAGCGCGGCCCGCAACACCGCGAGCTGCGCCGGCTCGTCGCTGCGGGCCTCGAACCAGATGCTGGCGACGAGGCTGCCCCGGGCCTCCACCTTCACGAAGCAGGGCGCCCCGAAGCCGAAGCAGACGGCATTTTCCAGGTAGGTGCCGAGCGGATCCCGCTCCTGGCGGCCGATCGCGGAGCCGATGGTGGCATAGAAGCGGCTGACGGCGGGCATCAGCGGCTCAAGCGCGGCGCGCACCTTCACAAGCTCCAGCCCGACATGGGTGAAGTCGATCTTGGGCGGTTGGACGACATGCATATCGGTCCAGCCGTGACCGCCGGGTACCTGGTTGCGCTCGCCGGAGTCGACGGCACGGGCGATGTCGGCCTGCGCGTCATCCCACGCGGCGGCAGGATACAGGTTGCGCAGGCCCCAGTCGTCTTCGTGGATGTGGATCAGCCCCACGGTCATGCCACCCTCGTAAAGATCGCCATCTGCGTCGGCGCGCCGTGCCCGGCATCGACCGGGCCGATGTCGTCGAACTCAACCGCGTAGCCATGGACGTCGGCGATGGCGGCCGCCCAGGCGCGGAACTCGGCGCGGCTCCATTCGAAGCGGTGGTCGGCGTGGCGGAAGGCGCCGGCGCTCAGGGTCGGGAACAGCGCGTTGTAGTCGGCGTTCGGCGTGGTCACGACGACCAGCCGCGGCCGCGCCTCGCTGAACACGATTCGGGTCAGCGCCGGCAGCCGGTCGGGGTCGAGATGCTCGATCACCTCGACCAGGGCGGCGGCGTCGGCCTCGGCCCAGCGCCGGTCGCGATAGGTCAGGGCGCCGTGCAGCAGCGTGATCCGCCCCTCGGGCGGGCCGCCGGGCTGGTCGAGCTTGAGGCGGCGCTGCGCCCGATCGAGGTCGCGGGTCGAGGCGTCGACGCCGATCAGGCGCTCGACCCAGCGCTCCCGTGCCAGCAGGGACAGCAGCCTGCCCTCGCCGCAGCCGAGATCGGCGATCACCCTGGCGCCCTTGGCCTGCAGCGTCGCGGCCACCGTCGCCAGCCGCTGGTCGTGCAGCCGGATCGGCGCCTCCAGAACCTCCTCGCGGCTGGCGGCGCCCTCGGGCCCGGTCTCCTCGGACGCTTCCTCCGGCACCAGCCGGGCCAGGGCCTGGCGGGCGAGCGACCGTTGGTGCGCCAGGTAGCGGCGGACGATCAGCTCCTGCGCCGGATGGCCGCCGAGCCACCCCTCGCCGCGGGCCAGCAGCTTCGCCACCTCGTCCTCGCCGACCCAGTAGTGCTTGTCGTCGTCGAGCACCGGGACCAGCACATAGATGTGGTTCAGCAGCGCGCTCAGCCGGGCGGTGCCCGACAGGGTCAGGGTCAGGTAGCGCGGGCTGGCCGCGCCGTCGGGGCCGGGCACGGGCTCAACCCGCACCGTCCAGCCCAGCGGCTCGAACAGCTGGCGCACCATGGCCTCGCCGCCGCGCACGGGCAGCGGGCTGATCCGCGCCTCCAGGGCGATCGGGGCGGCGGCGAGCTCCGGCCGGTCCTTCGAGATCCCGGCCATCGCCGTCTTCACGCTGCGGATCAGCGCGACCGAGAGGAAGGACGAGGCGGCGTAGGGGCGGTCGTTGACATACTGGTCGACCACGCCCTCGGCCGAGCCGCGGCCGCGCACCAGCCCGACCGGGTCGATCTCCAGCAGCAGCACGGCCTCGCACCGCTCCGCCGTGGCCTCCGGGTAGAACAGATGGGCCTTGCCGAAGGACAGGTCGGTCTCGTGCACCCGGTCCGGATGCTTGTGCAGCAGGAAGCCGAGATCGGTGGCCGGATTATGAGTCGTGGAAATCGAGAGATACATCGGGCCTCTGTAGCCGAAGGCCCAGGCGCGGGATAGGCCCGGCCGCTACCGCAGCGCGGCGGCGAAGGCGGAGGCCGGCACCGCGAAGTTCAGCGTCAGCCGGTCGGTCGAGCCGGCGACGGCGATGCCCACCACCTGCCAGTCGCCGTCGCGCAGCGCCAGCAGCGGGCTGCCGCTGGTGCCGCGCGTGCCGTTGCAGTCGTGGATCAGCACCGGCCCCTTGGTGGTGCGGTCGGTGCCCAGCACCATGCAGGCGGTGTCGGCGGTGATGATCTGCGCCTTGTCCTGGCTGTAGCCGCCGAGCACGACCGCCGTGCCCGGGGCCGGCACCGACTCCGACACCACCAGCGGCGGCGCCTGCGGCGGGGCGTCGGCGGCCAGCACCAGGATCGCCCAGTCCGCCGCATACTCCTCCCGCGGCCGCAGCGGGTCGTAGGCGTCGGCGTGGATCACCTCGGTGACCAGGCTGTGCTCGATGAACGCGCCGCGCTCATAGCCGAACAGCACATGCAGCGAGGAGGCGGGCAGGAAGCGCCGGGTCCGCGGGTTGAACAGGCAATGCGCCGCGGTCAGCACGCGGCGGGGGCCGATCAGGGCGCCGGTGCAACGGCCGCCGATGCCGGTCTGCACCTTGGTCAGGCTGCGCCACGGGGCGGCGGTGCCGTCCACCGGCACCCGCCGGTCGTCGGGGCCGAGGCCGGGCAGCAGCGGCGCGGCCGCCGAGGCGGCCAGGGCGGAGAGGGCGAGGAGCGCGCCCGCAATCAGAGCCGATGTGAGCCGCATCCTGGTCCGCCTGTTCGGGCCGGTCGATGCCGGCTTCTCCGCGTCCGAGTATCGCCGCCGAACCGGCCCGGGCCAAGCCGCCCATATCGTCGCGGCGCGGAGGAGCGGACAAAAAAAGACCCCACCCTGCCCGGGGGCAGGGTGGGGTCTGTGCCCGAGGGGACTCAGAGCACGAAGTCGCTGGCGGTCAGCGTGTGGTCGGACAGGACGACGATGGCGAAGTCGGTGACCTTGTCGCCATTGGTGTCGCCATAGACCGCCTGGTAGCCGTTGGGGATCGCCACCACCCGCAGCTCGCCCGCAGTGCCGGTATAGTTGCCGGTGCCGAAGGTGAAGGCGCCGCCCGAGCCGTTGGCGTCGATCGGGGACAGGTCGATCCGGTCGCCGGTCGAGAAGTCCTCGATCGTGTCGCGGCCGGCCGCGGCCGCGGTGCTGTCGGCGGTCGTGATGTAGACGAAGCTGTCGTTGCCGGCGCCGCCCTTCAGCGTGTCGGCCCCGATGCCCCCCGTCAGCACGTCGTCGCCGCCATTGCCCCAGAGCCGGTTGTTGCCGATGTCTCCGGTCAGGTTGTCGGCCAGGTTCGAGCCGTAGAGCTGCTCGATGCTGGTCAGCGTGTCGCCTTCGGCGTCGCCGCCGGTGGCCAGGGCCACCTCGAGGTTGATGGTCACGCCCGCGGTGCTGTCGATGTAGTAGGCGGTGTCGGTGCCGGCGCCGCCATCGATCGCGTCGGGCCCGGCACCACCATTGATGATGTCGTTGCCGTCATTGCCGTTGATGGTGTCGGTGCCGGCGCCGGCCACGAGGGCGTCGTTCCCGGCGCCGCCGTTGATGGTGTCGTCGCCGGTGCCGCCGTCGATCGAGTCGTTGTCGGCCCCGCCATTGGCGATGTCGTTGCCGGCGCCGCCGACCAGGCGATCGGCGCCGTCGCCGCCGTCGAGGTTGTCGTTGCCCGCCTCGCCGGAGAGCGAGTCGTCGCCGGCATTGCCGACGATCGTGTCGTCGCCGAGCTCGCCGCCGATGATGTTGCGGGCGTTGTCGCCGGTCAGGGTGTCGTTGTTGCTGGAGCCGTACAGGTTCTCGATGCTGTCCAGCGAGTCGCCGGTGGCGTCGCCGCCGCTGGCTGTGTCGGTCAGCAGGTTGACGGTGACTGCGTCCACCGAGCCCTGGTAGTTGGCGAAGTCCGAGCCGGCGCCGCCATTGATGACGTCGGCCCCGGCGCCGCCGCGAAGCGTGTCGTTGCTGTCGAGGCCGTTGAGGGTGTTGTCCGAGGCATTGCCGTACAGGTGGTCGACGAAGGCCGTGCCGTTGAGATTCTCGATGCCGCTCAGCGTGTCGCCCTGGGCGTCGCCGCCCACGCCGGTGCCGGCGATCAGGTCGACGGTCACGCCGGCGCCCGAGCTGGAATAGTCGGCCGTGTCGACGCCGCCGTTGCCGGTGATGACGTCGGTCCCGGCGCCACCGACGAGGGTGTCGTTGCCGGCCGATCCGATGAGGGTGTCGTTGCCGGCCGAGCCGATCACGCGCTCGACGCCGGTCAGGGTGTCGCCCTGGGCGTCGCCGCCGGTGCCGGTGCCGGTGGTCAGGTTGACGGTCACCGGCGTGGCGGAGCCGGAATAATCCGCGGTGTCGTTCGTACCGGCGCCGCCTTGCAGCGAATCGGCACCGGCACCGCCGATCAGCGTGTCGTCCCCGGCGCCGCCGAGGAGGATGTCGTTGCCCCCTTCGCCGTCGAGCGTGTCGTCGCCGCCCTGGCCGTTCAGGGTGTTGGCGGACGAGCTGCCGGTGAGGTTGTCGGCGCCGGTGTTGGAGCCGAGCAGGTTGACCACGCCGACTATATAGTCGCCCTGGGCGTCGCCGCCGAAGCCCTGCGAGGCGCCGGTGAGCTGGATGTCGATGCCCAGGATCGGCAGGGTCAGGCTGACCAGGACCGACAGGTCGACGGTCACGCCGTCGACCGAGGTCGTGTAGTCCGCCGCATCGATGCCCGACAGCGTGACGACGCCGGCCAGGGTGAGCAGGCCGCCGATCAGCACGTCTGCACCGGCGCCGCCCCTGAGCACGTCATTGCCGGTCCAACCGAGCAGGACATCGTCGCCGCCGAGGGCGTCGACGAAGTCGTCGCCCAAAGCGCCGCCGACCGGGAGAACAGCCTGCACGAGTGACGGTAGGATTTCGGCACCATTGGTGCCGGTGAAAGTCGTCATGAATATCCTCCCCACTATGAAAGCGCCCGTTATGAAGAGGGCACTCTATGTGGGCATTTCTTCTCAGGATGTTCAACAAAAATGCGTCGCCAGAGTCAGGAAGTGTCAAAGAAACTGAATTTTTGCGTATTATTCACAAATGATAAACGTGTTTCAGGTCAATTTGTATATCATCTTGTTCATCGATAAATCAGACAATACCAGAATATGTATGATGTTTGGAGCCTTGGAACAAGTGTGTTGGCCAGAAGATGATGAGTTGATTGTCCTGTCTACGATGGCATCTGGTTCAGGTTGATTGGGCATCGCCGGAACGGTTCTCGCATGCCATGATCGAGATCTGCAGCCGTCGAAGTCATCGGCTGCCAATCCACTCGGGGAACGCCGTTGCCGACGCGCGTGTTGTCCGATCAACGAATTCGACCGGGTGCGGCCGCGGCCGCATCCCAGAACCGAGGGAGAGATCGCCATGGATCGCGATTTCACACGCCAGGTGGCACGGGCCAAGCAGGCAGCGCAGGCGACCAGCCGGGCGCAGCGGGCCTTCCGCCACGACGACCCGGCGGCCCCGTCCGGCATCACCGGCGCAGCCTATGTTGCGCAGAAGCGGCGCGCGCTGCGCACCGCGGTGGCGGAGGCCGCGGCCTTCGACCAGATGGTGGACCCGGTCGCCCGCGACCTCGCCGCCCGGCGCCGCTAGCGCACCGACTCAGGCCGTCCAGCCGAGCAGCCGCTCGATCCGGCTCGCCGCTTCCTGCACTGCGACGCTGTAGGTGCGCTCGCGCTCGCGCGCCTTCTGCTCGGGCAGCACGACGCTGATCGTGGCGTCACAATCGCCGTTCGGCGTGCAGATCGGCGCGGCGATGCAGGCGACGGCGAAGTCGGATTCGCTGAGCTGGATCGCCAGCTTCTCGGCCAGCGCCGTCTCGCCGGCCCGGCACAGCGACTCCGGGTCGGTCTCGGCCATGCCGGTGGGGGAGGGCTGGGCGACCCGGCGCATCAGTTCGATCCGCTCCGGCCAGGGCAGGTGCCCGATCAGCAGCCGGCCGGACGCGGTCCAGTTCAGCGGCACCCGGGTGCCGACCTTGGACGACACCCGGAAATGGCCGGGCGGCTCGGCCATGGCCAGCACCACCATATGGCCGTCGTCGCGGCCGCAGACCTGCACCGTCTCGCCGAGCAGCCGGCTCAGCTCCCGCATCTCCTGCGACGCGGTCTCCAAGAGGTTCAGGCTGCGGCCATAGGCCAGGCCGTAATGGTAGAGGCGGGGGCCGAACCACAAGAGGCCGTCGCGGTCGCGCGACAGCAGGTCCTGGCGCAGCAGCGAATCCACCACGCCGTAGATCGTCGACATCGGCGCGCCCAGCGCCTTCGACACGTCATAGGCGGTGAGGGGGCGGCCCATGGCCAGCAGATGGTCGCAGATCTGCACGGCGCGCTCGATGCCGCTGACCCGGCTGCGCTCGCTCGCCCTTTCGGCCTTGGCCGCCGCTGCTTCCGCCATGATCCTGTCCCGTCTGCTCCCGGCCGATGCTCCGGCCGAGTGGTATAGTCCTCAAGCCCTCGAAGCTAGGCTTTGTCCCGCATTGCGGTCAATCGCCGAGCGTTTCCGCCATTCGGATCGATCGGATGGGTTGACGTCCCGACCGCGATGGCCTTAGCGTATTCCGCAACGGAAGATGTTGCTTCCTAATAACGGAATACTAGAGGCTCACGACAGGGGGTGTCAATGCTGCGAATTCTGTGCCTGGTCGCGCTCGCGATCCTGCCGATCTCGTCCGGCGCCATGGCCGCGCCGGCCAAGGGTGGGACGATCACCGTGGCGACGATCGGCGAGCCGCCGACGCTCGACCCGATGGTCAGCACCGCCGACCTGGTCGGCATCATCACCCAGCACATCTTCGAGACGCTCTACACCTTCGACGCCAATTGGGCCGTCACGCCGCTGGTCGCCGATGCAATGCCGGAGATCAGCGCCGACGGCCGCGTCTACACCATCAAGATCCGCCAGGGCCTGACCTTCCATGACGGCTCGGCGCTGGACGCCGACGACGTCGTCGCCTCGCTGAAGCGCTGGACCGAGGTGGCGTCGCGCGGGAAGCTCGCCGCCGGCAATATCGAGGCGATCGAGAAGGTCGACGCCTCGACCATCAGGATCTCGCTGAAGCAGCCCTTCGCGCCGTTGCTGGCCCTGCTGGCCTTCAACAACAGCGCCGCGGTGATCCTGCCGTCCGAGAAGATCGCGCCGGAGCTGAAGGACATCGTCGGCAGCGGCCCCTACATGCTGAAGGCGCGGGTGCCCGACCAGTACATCCAGCTGGTCCGCTTCGACGGCTACAAGCCGCGCGAGGGCGACCCGAACGGCTATGGCGGCGCCCGCAAGCAGTATCTCGACGAGATCCGCTTCACCCCGGTGCCGAACGCCAACACCCGGGTCGAGGGCGCGGTCGCCGGCCAGTTCGACTACACCGATTCCCTGCCGGTCGAGGCCGTCGACAAGATCAAGGCCGGGGCGTCGGAGCCGATCATCCTGAAGCCCTTCGGCTGGCCGGTCTTCGTCATGAACACCAAGGAAGGCCTGCTCAGCGACCTCAAGCTGCGCCGCGCGGTGCAGCTGGCGCTGAACGAGGAGGACATGCTGGCCGCCGCCTTCGGCAGCACCGATTTCTACGCCCTGGACGGCGCCATGTACCCGGAAGGCTATCCGTGGCGGAGCGAGGTCGGCACCGAAATCTACAACAAGGGCGACGCCGAGGGCGCGCAGAAGCTGCTGACCGAGGCCGGCTATGACGGCCAGAAGCCGATCCGGATCCTGACCAGCCGGCAATACGAGTTCCACTACAAGATGGCGCTGGTGGCGGCGGAGTACCTGAAGGCCGCCGGCTTCCAGGTCACCCTCGACGTCACCGACTGGGCGACGCTGACCCAGCGCCGCGCCGACCCGACCCTGTGGGACATCTACATCAGCCACAGCCCGTTCCTGCCGGAGCCGGCACTGATCGGCGCCCTGGCCAAGGGCTCGCCGGGCTGGTGGGACACGCCGGCCAAGGACAAGGCGGTCGGCGCCTTCAACCAGGCGCTGACGCAGGACGAGCGGGTGAAGCTCTGGGCCGGCGTGCAGCAGGTGATGGCCGACGAGGTGCCGTTGATCAAGGTCGGCGACTTCAACGCCCTCTCGGCCAAGTCGAAGGCGCTGCAGGGTGTGACCCCGGCCCCCTGGCCGTATTTCTGGAACGCCTACGTCGAGAAGTGATCAAGGCGACCCGTAGGTTGGGTTCGCACTCGCGAACCCAACATCCCGCCGCCCCGCATTGCGTTGGGTTCGCTGTCGCGAACCCAACCTACGGTGTGCCGAGCATGATCGACAGCTTGGAGGTGGAAGTCCTCTGTCCAGCCTGATGGCGGTGAAGGACTAGCGAAGCGCAAGGGCGTCGCCGTGAGGCGGGGTCTGAAGGA
>NZ_JBQJIK010000116.1:0-18338 GCF_052078665.1 Inquilinus sp. CA228
CCGAGCCGGCGCCGGCCGACAGCGCCGCGGCGACCAGCGTCAGCGTCCCATCCGCCTGCAGCCGGTTCTCGCTGCCGATGCGGGGGGCGAGGTCGGTCGCGGTGCCGAGGCCACTGGTGCCGACGATCCGCTCGTCGGCCGCCAGCGTCGCCGCGGCGAAGCCGGCGATCCGCACCGGCCCGTCGGCCAGGTCGATGCGGCCGGTGCCGGCAACCGGCCGGCCATCGGTGCCCAGGCGCGTGGTGGCGTTGATGGTCAGGCTGCCGCCCTGCAGCGGCACGTCGCCGTCGAAGGCGTCGCCGGTGTTGCGCAGCCGCACCGTGCCGGCATTGACCGTGGCGTTGCCGCCATGGCCGGTCAGGACCGGGCTGTCGAGCGACAGCGTCTCCAGCGCCGCGCCCTGGCCGGCGCCGATGGTGACGTCGCCGTAGAAGTCGATGCCGTTGTAGCCGCGCAGGGTCAGGGTCTCGGTCTGCGCCAGCACGCCCAGCGTGCCGTCGCGGAACACCAGGCCCGGCGTGCCGTCCGGCGCGTCGCCGAAGCTGATCCGCCCCGAGGCGGCGTCGATGGCGCGGCCGCCGGCGATCCGGTTGGTGGCCAGGACGGTGTCGCCCGTGGCGTCGAGGGTCAGGCTGCCCGTGGCCAGGACGGCCGCACCCTCCTCGAGCGTCAGGGTGCCCGTCGGGTCGTTGCCGATGCTCTCGCGCACCACGTCCACCCGGTCGCCGGTGGACAGGCGCAGCAGCGCGCTGTCGCCGATGAGGCGCAGCGTGTCGCCCTGGCCGGCATCGGTCCCCGTGGTCCGGATCACGCTGCCCGATTCGACCGTCACCGTATTGCTGGCGGCCAGCAGGATCTCCGCCCCCTCCAGCGCGGTGCCGTCGTTGCGGACGATCACGTCGCTGGCCGAGACCGTGACCTGGGTGCCGCCGCGCGGATCGGTTGCGGTTGGCGTCGCGGCGCTGCGCTCGCCTCCGATCATCAGGCTGCCGACGCCGAAATCGTTCAGCTGCTCGGCCTGCAGCAGCAGGTAGCCCTGATCCGCCAGGCCCTTTGTGTCGGCGGTCTCCGACACCACCGCGATCTTCGCAGCGGCGACGTCGAAGCGGCCCAGGCGCCCGCCCTCGGCCGGGGCGAACCGGCCGGTGCCGTCCAGCTGCAGGGTCTGCCTGGCGTTGGCCACCAGCGTCCCGCCGTCGATCGGCAGGATCGGCGGCGGGACGACCCTGCCGTCGGTCTGCTGGCGCGTCAGGAAGGCCTCGGACTGGAAGAAGCTGGTGGCGTCGTATTCGTCGTATTGCGCCCGCTGCCGCAGCACCGCGCCGGATTCGATCTGGAAGCCGTTCCAACGCGTGTCGGAGACACCGGTGTTGAGCACCGAGCGGCGGCCGGCGACATAGGCGCTGCCATCCGGCGCCCGGCCGTTCATCTTCGGCAGCATGTCGAGGATGCCGTCGAAGGCGCGCACCCGGTAGGCGCCGGGCATCAGCGCGTAGCGCGCCGGCAGCAGCACATAGGTCCCGGCCGGCAGGCCGCCGCCGCCCGATAGATAGACCCGGTCGCCGACGCGCAGCGAGGTGTTCGCGCCCTGGCGCAGATACTGGCCGGTCACGGAGTCCGTGGAATCGACCACCGGGATGTCCTGATCGAATTCGGGAACTGGGAGACTGGCCGGCTTCCCGCCCGTGTAGTAGGGATCCAGCGGCGCGTACCCGTCATAGTCGGGGATCACGGCGAAGCTGTTCGGGTCGATCAGCACATCGGTCGGCCCGCCCGGGCCGGGGACGAATTCGCTCGCCAGCACCTCGCCGCCGCCGCGCAAGTCGATCACCGCGTCTTCGGCGATGGTCACGTCGTCGCCGCGCAGCCGCACCTCCTTGGCCTCGAGGCCGTCGATCCTCACGCTGCTGCCTCCCGAGCGAAGCCACAGCGAGCCGTTCTGGACCTGGCCGTAGGGCGCAATCAGCCCGTCGGCCGAGACCGAGGTCAGGCTGCCGGGGCCGAGGGTGACGCTCGTCGGGTCCGGGTTGCTCTCCAGCCCCAGGACGATCCGGCCCAGGGGGGCCCGGATCGTGCCGTTCTGCACGATCACCGGCGCCTGGATGATGAGCTCGCCGCCGATCGACATCGGCGTGTCGGCCTTGCTGCCGTTCGGCAGCACGGTGACGGTGCCCAGGGCGTTGACGGTGAAGCTCCCGTCCGTGGTGGGGTACAGCTGCGCCGCCTGGAACACCAGGTCGCCGGCGGTGTCCAGGCTGCCGCCCTCGCTCGTGAAGCGGATATCGCCGCGGCTCTCGAAACGGGCGGTGGCGAAGCCGCCGAACATGCGGTCGCCGGTGCCGAAGCGGTAGCGGCCGCCGAGACGGGCGGGGCTGGACCCGAAATCGATCAGATCCGCCAGGATCGAGAGCTGGGTCGCCGGGTTGACAAGCCCGGTCAACGCCAGGCCTCTGCGCCCCGACCCTTCGCTCACGGTGTTGGTGAAGGAGACGTAAGGCGCCTCCAGATGGACGCTCGAATCCGGGCTGGCGCTGATGGTGGCGGCCGAGACCTGGATCTCGCGGCCGAGCTTGACCGCGACGTCGCCGTCGAAGGTGACGACGCTTTCGCTCGCCATCACCCAGCTGCCGAAGCCGCCGCCCATCACCGTGTCGGCGGCGACAAAGCCCTGGCCGGCCAGCTCGCCGAGCGTGTCGGCGCTGTAGCCGTCGGCGGCAGCGTCGGACAGGCCGGACTGCCGGACGGTCAGCACGCGCAGGAAGCCAGCCGGCACGCCGCGGCGATTGGCGGCATTCTGCTGCTTCGGGATCAGCTGGGTGATCAGCCTGCCGCCATCGGCGCCGGCGCCGCCGCCGCGGCCCAGCAGGGTGCCGTCGACGAACAGGCCTTCGCTGCCCGCCAGCCGGATCGTGCCGCCGTTGCTGGCGACGGTCTGCGGCCGCAGCCTCAGCCCGTACATGGTCATGCTGCGCAGGTCGAGCTCGGTCGAGACGCCGGAGACGTCGAGCAGGGCGCCGCTTTCGACGATCACGGCGCCGTTGTAGGCGCGCAGCGAGATGGTGCCGCCGTCCAGCACCGTGCCGCGCCGGGTCCCGTCCGTCGTCGGGTCCAGCCTGACCGCGCCGCGGGCCAGCAGCCGGCCGGTGCGGCCGATGCGGACACCCGCCTCCGGATCGTATGCCGCGGCCGGGTTGTCGACGGTGACGCCGCCGCTCAGGTCGATCGTCCCGGCCGGGGTCTCGATCGTGCCGTCGACCCGCACCGTGCGCGCCGCCACTGCGGTGACCGACCCGCCCATGCCCAGGCGCACCACCGAGCCTTCGCCGAACTCGACGTCGGCGCCGTCCCCGGCATCATCGTCCAGCAGCACGCCGGCACGGGCGATCAGGGTCAGCGACCCCGCCGGGCGCAGGGCCTCGGGCAGCACCTCCAGCCGGGCGAAGCCGAACACGTCGCTGCCGCCGGCGCGCCACAGATAGTCCGGATTCAGCCGCAGCGTCGCCGCCGCCGGGGTCACCACCGCGCCCGGCGCCACGGTGACGCCGCGATAGCCCTGCAGCGTCACGTCGCTGAAGCCCCCGCGGCTCAGAAAGCCGGGGTCCAGCACCAGCGCCCCCTCCGGCGCCAGCCCGCCGCCGATCCAGATCCGTTCGGTGCGGAGGGTCAGCGACCCGCCGCGGTCCAGCCCATAGCCCTGGATCTCGCCGCGGAGCGCGAGCTTGCTGCCGCTCTTGCCGAACACCGCAGCCGGGTCGATGTAGCGGCCGGAGGTCAGCAGCACGTCGCCGCCGTTGCCCCCGGTCAGCGACCCGTCTGTCGCGACCCAGCCGCCGGCCGAGACGTCGATCAGGCTGCCGCTTTCGAGCGTCAGGTCGCCGACCGCGCCCAGGCTGATCGAACCGCCATCCGGCAATGCGGCACCCACCGGGCCCGTCCCGCCGGGATACGGGTTGCCCTGCGCGTCGATCCGGTCGTTCACCCATTGCCCGCGCGCCGTCAGCCGCGCCCCGGATGCCAGGATGATGTTGTCGCCGCCCAGGGCGATGGTGCCCGACGGCGTCTCGATCGCCCCGGCGACGACGATGTCGCCGAAGCTTTCGTCGGTAATGCTCTCATCGTTGAGTTCGATCGGCTGCGAGCGCAGGTCGACCGAGCCGCCCGGCGCCGTGCGCAGGGTCACGCCGCTCGGCACCTCGATGTCGCCGCCGCGGGTGGTGACCGCAATCCGGTCTACCCCGGTTGTGCCGACCAGCGACGGGTCGAGCACCAGCCGGTCCTGCAGATCCTCCGGCAGTGCATCGCCGGGTCCGAATCCCTCGGTCAGCCCCGAGCCGCCGGGGCGGAAGCCGACGTCGACCGGGCCGGTCAGGTTGAGCTTCAGGCTGCCCAGCGCCGGCAGCTGGTCGCGGGCCCGCTGCCGCGCCCCGGCCGTGGTCCGGCCGGTGATCCGGCCGTCGATCACCCCGGCGCCGGTGGTGATGCTGACCGAACCGGCATCCATGCCGTCGGTGTAGCCGCCCTCCCAGCGCGGGCCGTAGATCTTCTGCTGCCCGAAGCGCTGCTCGGCGAAGGCGACATACTGCATGTCGGGCGTCGCCTCGCTGATGTCGTAGACCCGGCCGTCGGCGCCGACCAGCTGGGTGGTGTCCAGCCAGCCGCCGCGGTAGCTGACCTGCCCGCCGGAAACGTCGATGGTGGCGCCGTCGCGGATCACCACCTCGCCGGTCCGGGTCGCGTCGGTGGAGCCGATCGACACGGTGCCGCCGACGGCGCTGCGCTCCACCGCCGTGCGGCCGACGCTCTGGAGATAGCCGTCGATGCTGCCGATCGGCGAGCCCTCGCGGACGTCGACATTGACCGTCTTGCCGAACAGGAAGCCGTTGCGCTGCAGCGGCGAGTTCAGCTCGTTGTTGCGCAGCGTGATCGAGACCTGGTTGCGCTCCATCGCCACCTCGGTCGAGGTGGTGCCGGACACGTCGATCCGGCTGCCGCGCTCCATGGTGAAGCGGTTCGGCGTGCCGTCGAAGGTGCCTGCCGCGATCTCGATCTCGACATCGCCCGCCGGGGCTCGGATCTCCGCCCCCCGCTCCATGGTCCCGGCGCCGGCGATCACCTGGACCTTCGAATGTTCGAACCGCTCGGGATCGGTGATGGTTTCGGCGCTGTCTTCCGGCAGGATGGTCGTGCTGCTGCCGCGACCGAAGGTGACTTTGCCGGAGCCGGTCCGAATCAACGGGGCGGCTGGGTTGTAGACCGGGTCCGTGGCGGCCTTGAGCTGGATCGAGCCGCCGGCCCGCACCGCGGTGGTCGCCGACAGCCGGCCGTTCTGGTCGATCAGCAGGCTGGCGATCGAGATGTTGCCGCCGCGCGGCGTCTCGATCGTCCCGGTGTTGACCACCCGGTCGGCGGTGGGGGAGTCGGGATCGCGCAGGGAATTGACCTCGATCGCGACGCCGCGCGGATACTGCTCGCCCCCAGGCGCCTCGGTTGCGCGAACGACATAGACCCGGCGGCCGGCGCCGATCACGACCTGCCCGGCGGGGGCGCGGATGGTGCCGGCATTGACCACCGACCCGCCCAGCAGCATGACGCTGCCGTTCTCCGGCCCTTCGATCAGCGCGCCGCGCTCGACCTTGATCTGGCCAGGCTCGCCGTTGCCCTCGGCATTGAAGACGGGGAGGGGTATCGGGTTGCCGGATTCATCCAGGCCGCGCGGCGTGTCGAGGATGCCGCGCGTGAACTGCTCTTCGGTGATCTTCAGCGACGACGCCACCAGGTTGCGGACATTGACCCGCGAGCCGTTGCCGAAGATCACGCCGTTCTGGTTGATCAGGTAGACATGGCCGTCGGCCTTCAGCGCGCCGTCGATCCGCGACGGGTCGGCCTGGCCGATCTTGTTCAGGACCGCCCAGTCGCGGTTGCCCTTCTGGTCGAACTTCACCGTCTCGCCGCCGGCGATGTTGAACCGGTCCCAGCTGATGATCGCCTTCGGCTTCAGCTGCTCGATCGTCATCAGCTTGTTGGTGGCGTCGATCACCGGGTTGTTGGCGCCGCTCTCGACCCGCTGCAGCCGCATGCCGTCGAACAGGGTCTTCGGCTTGCCGGCCGAGGCGGCGCGCGCCAGCGCGCTGGCGACGATGCTGTTGCTCCTGCCGCCATTGCCGCCCCCGCTACCGGCCGCGGCGGGGCTGTCGCCGCGCACCAGCCGCATGCCGATGATCTTGGTGGCGTCGGCGCGGGCGGGCGGGGCCGCCACCGCCAGCGCCGCCAGCCCGGCGAGCAGGGCCAGGGCGCTGCAGCCGAGCCGCAGCCGTGCCGGCAGGATGCCGGATGCGGACCGCGCGGACCCGACTCGGGGGGTGGAGGGAATCGGGGCGCCAACGCCGGCCATATCGGCAGCTCCAGGATCGAAAAAGGGCTGTACGCGCTCTCTCCCAGGCGCGCTTATCCTTGCAGTCCTATCGACCGGCCGCCTTCACCACCACCGTGCCGGTATGAAATTTTCGTGACGCGATGTCGGTCGCCATTCGCCGCCGTGAAGCGTGCACGGCCTATCCGAAGGTGAAGGCATAGGCCTGGACGCCGGGATCGAGGAACCGGATCTCGAAGCTGCAGTCGGCGACCGGGCTGCTCTGCCGCACCAGCTGGTACAGGCGGTGGTCCGTCACCGTGCCCTGGCCGTCGGTATCGGTGTCGGTGCCGTGGCTGCCGCCCGGCGCCGCGCCGTCGACGGTGACGCGGAACCGCACCGGCTTGCCGTCCGGTCCCGGCCCCAGCACCAGATGCAGGTCGCGGGCATGGAAGCGGTAGACGATGCCGCCGCCCGCCTGGTTCAGTGAGGCCCGCTCGCCGCCGACCGTCCAGTCGCCGGCCAAGCCCCATCGGTTCAGCCGCGGCAGGCCCGGCTCGTAGACATGGCTGGCGTTCGGCACCGCGCCGCCGGGCGAGACGAAGCCCTGCGCCTGCCGGAAGCCGACATAGGTCTCGGGCGACCCGACGTCGTTGGTGTCCGAGGCAACCTCGACGCCGGCGGGGCTGACCGCGACCAGCCCGCCGCCGGCATCGGCGTGCCCGGCTTCCGCCAGCAGTTGCTGGATCACCCGCTCCGACTCGTCATAGCCGTCCTCGCCGAAATGCTCGTGCCGGATCCGGCCCTGGGCGTCGATGATGTATTGCGCCGGCCAGTACTGGTTCCCGAAGGCCCGCCAGATCGCGTAGCTGTTGTCGATCGCCACCGGGTAGCCGATGTTCAGCTCGGCCACGGCCTTGCGGACGTTGTCGACGTTGCGCTCGAAGGCGAATTCGGGCGAATGCACGCCGATCACGACCAAGTCCTTGTACTTCTCGGCCCAGGCGCGGACATAGGGGATGGTGCGCAGGCAGTTGATGCAGGAATAGGTCCAGAACTGCACCAGCACGACCTTGCCCTGCAGCCCCTCCCGGGTCAGCGGCGGCGAGTTCAGCCAGTCGGCCGCGCCGGTCAGGGGCGGGAAGGACCCAACGACCGGCAGCGGGGCCGGCTGGCCGGCGGCCTGCGTCGCCGCGGGCTGCAGGCGGTCGATCAGCCCGTGCTCGATCGACGCCGTGCCGGCCAGCGACACCCGCGTCAGCAGGCCGGTGTCGAGCCCCAGGACGATGGTCGCGACGGCGGCCAGCACCGCCACGCCCAGGCCGCGGCGGATCCATTCGCCGGCGCCGAGCGACCGCTTGACCGCCGCGAAGATCCGGCCGAAGGCCCGCAGCGCCAGGGCCAGGGAGGTGGCCGCCCCCAGGGCGTAGGCCAGCAGCAGCAGCGAGGTCCCGGCATTGGCCCCGTTCAGCGCGGCGCCGGTCAGGATCAGCCCCAGCACCGGCCCGGCGCAGGGCGCCCAGAGCAGGCCGGTGGCGACGCCCAGCAGCAGCGACGCCGGCACCGGTGAGCGCTGCGCGCCGACATCGTCGGCGGCCTGCGACAGCCGGCCGCCGAGCACGACCAGCGGCCGCGTCAGCCGGTCGGCCAGGCGGGGCACCAGCAGCGTCGCCCCGAACAGCGCCAGCAGCGCGATCGCGGCGCTGCGGCCCCACTCATTGGCGGCGACGGCCCAGCCGCCGGCCACCGCGGCCAGGGTGGCGACGGCGGCGAAGGTCACGGCCATGCCGATCAGCATCGGCAGCCCGTTGCTCAGGAACGGCCGGTCCGCCCGGGCGAAGACGAAGGGCAGGACGGGCAGGATGCAGGGGCTGACGATGGTCAGCACGCCGCCGAGATAGGCCAGCAGATACAGCAGCATCTTGAGTCTCCGCGGCTCGCGCCGTCAGGAATGGGAAGTCCTGACAGGGCATGTGGGCCGCGGCCCCGACGACCGCCCGTTAGCCGTTGTTAGACGCTGTTGGCTCATGGCAAAGGCGGCATTTGAAAGATATTTCAATATTTGAGATTTATTGACACAGCAAATCGGACGCTGCATCGTCGATAGGACTGGACGCGTATACCCGCTCCACCTGAGAGGCCGCTGCTTCGACGGCAGAGACGGAATAAGGGAAGAAGGGGGAGAAAATGAACGCCTGTCGACTGGCCCTCCTGGCCGGCCTGGTCTCCGTGTCTCTGGCCCCCGGCCTGCCGGCCTCCGCGCAAGATCCTCTTCCTCTCGAAGGGCCGGGCCTGGGGAACCTCACCTACACCGATGCCGAGCTGCTCCGCGAGATCTCGACGATCGACTGGAACAACGGGACCTATCAGAACGGCATCCCGGTCGTCCAGTACACCATCCCCGGCAACACCAGCCCGCAGAAGCCCTACGGCACCAATGTCGGGGTGATGCACAACGGCTACTTCGTGACCCTGTTCGCGCCGGACAGCGGCGAGGCGACCGGCGGCTTCCTGATCTACGACGTCAGCAATCCGCGCGACATCAAGCTGGTCAAGACCATCTTCGAGCCGGACGGCCGCACCAGGGAGTTCCGCGAGCCGCACGCCTTCGGCCAGGCCACGATCGGCGGCAAGGACTACATCGCCGTGCCCAGCATCTACGGCGTGGAGTTCTGGGACTTCACCGACATCAACGACATCAAGCAGGTCAAGAAGCTGGTCCTGCCGGGCGTGAATGCCGGCGACTACGAGGACGTGAACTGGCAGATGTACTGGCAGGCCCCATACCTGTATGTGGCGTCGGCCAGCCGGGGCATGTTCATCGTCGATGCGCGCGACCCGGCCAATGCCAGGATCGCCGACCGCGGCAACGGCCGGCCCAACCCGCTGCCGGTGGGCGAGCTGGGCGGCTTCCGCGCCGGCCCGGTCTTCGCCATGGGCAACGAGATGGTGCTGACCTCGATGGAGACGTCGTCGGGCTTCGCCAGCCTCGACATCTCCGACCCGCTGAACCCGACCGTGATCGGCGGCAAGACCACCTTCCCGAGCTACTACGCCACCTGCTTCAACGGCCGGAAGCTCTACACCTCCGGCCGGAACGGCGACGGCAGGATGGCCGGCTACGACCTGTCGAACCCGCGCCAGGTCGTGGTCGAGAACGAGAACACCCCGATCGAGGAGGGCCTCTACTGCGCCGCCCAGGACGACCATCTGATCGTCGGGGCGCAGCGCTACATCTTCAGGCTCGACATCACCAACCCCGCCTCCTACCCGGAGGTCGCGCGGTCCGAGCGGGTGCCGGACAACGCCACCGTGCCGCCGCGCGGCAACCGCGACCCCGATCTCGGCCAGGTCGCGATGTTCGGCAACCTGGTCTTCGTCGGCAGCGACCACGGCACCAACACCGCCTTCCGGCCGCACCAGAAGGCGCTGGACACGACGCCGCCGGCGGTGCTGACCGTGTCGCCGGCCGCGGGCGTGCTGCACCAGGCCCAGACCTCGCGCATCGGCCTGGCCCTGACCGACAGCATCCTGCCGGAGACGGTCAATGCCGACAGCTTCATCGTCCGGCCCAAGGGCGGGGCGGCGCTGGCCGGCACCTACAGCGTCCAGCTCGGCATCATCAACTTCTCCCCGGCCGAGCCGCTGCAGCTCAACACCGAATACGAGGTGGTGCTGACCGCCGGCGGGCTGAAGGACTACGCCGGCAACAGCCTCGCCGAGGCCTTCGCCTCGAGCTTCACCACCGGCAGCCAGTCGGTCCCGACCGCCTATGTCAACCGCTGGCCGCTGGCCAGCACCCTGACCGACGTGGCCGGCGCCAATGACGGCAAGGCCGGCAGCCAGGACAGCTACGCCGAGGGCGGGCTGGACTTCACGCCGCGCACCACCGGCGTGGAGCTGGAGAGCGACAGCATCGCCTACACGCTGGGCGGCACCGCCACCGTCAGCTTCCGGATGAAGACCAGCCAGATCGGCAACAGCAATCCGTGGCAGGCCCCGGGCGTCTTCGGGCGCGACCAGGCCGGCGGGGCCAATGACGTGTTCTGGGGCTGGATCGACAATGCCGGCTATCTGAACCTGTCGGTCGGCGACCGCAACGCCAGCAATCCGGTCACCCGGTCGACGGCGCCGATCAATGACGGTCAGTGGCACCAGGTCGCCATGACCCGCGATTCCGCCACCGGCGCCCAGGCGATGGTCATCGACGGCGTCAAGGTCAGCTCGACCGGCACCCCCGGCGTCATGGGCATCTTCGACAAGCTGCAGATGCTGGGCCAGATCCAGGGCAACCCGGTCGCCTTCAAGGGCATCCTGTCCGATGTCCGGGTCTACAAGCGGGTGCTGACCGACACCGAGATCGACGGCATCTTCAACCCGCGCCCGACGGTGCTGCCGCAGCAGCAGGTCGCCAAGGCGATCGCGCTCGACCCGGCCGCTCTGGGCCTCAGCGGAGCGAAATACGTCTGGAACTTCGGCGACGACAGCCCGCCGCTGACCACCACCGCGGCCAGCCCGATCGCACGCTACACCTACGCCACGCCGGGCAACTACACCGTCTCGGTGACGGTGGCCACCGAAGACGGTACCGAGACCTCGTTCTCCTTCATCCAGAGCGTGATCTATCCGGTCACCGCCGCAGCCCCGACGCACAGCAGCAACATCGTCGGCAACGCCACGGCGGTCTATGCGCTCGACCCGGATGCCGGGACCATCGCCGCGATCGACGCCGCCACCCTGGCCAAGTCCTGGCAGCTGGCGGTCGGCAAGGAGCCGAAGACCCTGGCCCTCGGGCCCGGCGGCAAGCTCTGGGTGGCGGTGCAGGGCGACGACAAGCTGCTGCGCATCGACCCGCTGACCAAGGCGGTCAGCACCTTCACGCTGGACTATGGCAGCGCGCCCTATGGCGTGGTGTTCACGCCGGACGGCACCAAGGGCCTGCTGACCCTGGCCGGCAAGTCGGTGCTGGCGGTGTTCAACCCGTCGACCGGCGCGATCACCCGCCGGGTGACGCTGCCGGAGGGCGGCGACGTGCGCGGCATCGCCGTCAGCGCGGATTCGAAGACCGCCTATGTCACCCGCTTCCGCTCGAAGATGACGCGGGGCGAGGTCTACAAGGTCAACCTCGCCACCAACGCCGCGGCGACCGTGATCGCGCTGCCGGTCGACACGACGACGCCGGCCACCGAGGCCGCGGCGCCGGGCGTCGCCAACTACATGAACCAGGTCGTGATCGCCCCGGACGGGCGGCGCGCCATCCTGCCGTCGAAGAAGGACAACATCGTCCAGGGGCGCTTCCGCAAGACCATCGACCTCAAGGCCGACACCACCGTGCGCTCGATCCTGTCCCAGCTCGACCTGGCGCAGGGCAAGGAGGTCTTCGCCGAGCAGATCGACTTCAACAACCGGGCGCCGGCCCGCGCCGCGCTGTTCGCCCCCACCGGCAACTACGTCTTCGTCGCCGAGATGGAATCGAACAGCGTCGAGATCGTCGATCCGTATCGTCGCGCGGTGATCGGGTCGATCGCCGGCATCGGCCGCACGCCGCACGGCCTCTATCTCGACGCCACCCGGAAGCGGCTGTTCGTCAACGCCTTCCTCGACCGCCGCGTCACCGTCCACGACATCGGCAAGGTGCTGACCGGCGAGGACTTCATCACCCCGGCCCCGACGGTGATCGCCACCGTGGCGACCGAGCCGCTGCCGACCACTGTCCTGGTCGGCAAGCGGATCTTCTACAACGCCGCCGACCCGCGGATGAGCAGCGAAAGCTACATCTCCTGCGCCAGCTGCCATGTCGACGGCGACAGCGACGGCATGGTCTGGGACTTCACCCAGCGCGGCGAGGGGCTGCGCCGCACCATCTCGCTGCAGGGCCGGCAAGGCGTCGGGCCGGCCATGGGCAAGCTGCACTGGACCGGCAATTTCGACGAGCTGCAGGACTTCGAGAAGGACATCCGTGACGAGTTCGAAGGCGCCGGCTTCATGACCGACGCCGACTACGCCAGCACCATCAACCCGCTGGGCCCGAAGAAGGCCGGCAAGAGCGCCGATCTCGACGCCCTGGCGGCCTATGTCACGTCGCTGAGCACCTTCCAGCGCAGCCCGTACCGGACCGCGCAGGGGTGCCTGACCCTGGAGGCGCGGATGGGCCAGATGCTGGCCCAGGCCGCCAACTGCACCACCTGCCACGGCACCGCCGTCAGCCAAGACAACCAGCGGCACGACGTCGGCACGGTCCAGCCATCCTCCGGCACCGGATCGGGCCAGCCGCTGCCCGGCTCCGGCTTCGACACGCCGACGCTGACCGGCGTCTGGCAGTCCTCCTCCTACTTCCACAACGGCCAGGCGGCGACGCTGCGGGACGTCTTCCGCCCCGGCCTCAGCGCCGCGCATGGCGGCCGGGTCCCGCCCGCCGGCGTCGGGGCCGTGACCGCCTATCTGCGGTCGCTGGACGGGCAGAATTCCTGCCCCGGGGTGGCCAGCCGGTAGCGTGGTCTGGAGCCGGGCGGTTGGCGACTTGGCTGCAATCACCATCGCGCAGGAGAGCGATAGAATGGCAAGGCGACAAGGCGGAGTGAGCCGCCGTACCTTCCTGGCCACAGGTGGAACCGCAGCCATCGCCACGGTTCTCCAGCCGATGGTCGGCCCAACTGGCTCGGCCCATGCCCGTCAGCCCCTCGAGATCCCGGCGGTGCCGCGGAGCGCCCTGTGGTACGACAGGCCGGCCATCGACTGGCAGAGCCAGGCCCTGCCCATCGGCAACGGCCGGCTCGGCGCCATGCTGTTCGGTGGCGTCGATACGGACCGGATCCAGCTCAACGAGCAAAGCCTGTGGGGCGGGGTCAACAACTACGACAATGCCATCGCCGGCGTAAGTGATGACGCCTTCGATACCAGCGTGACTGGCTTCGGCAGCTATCGTAACTTCGGCGAACTTGAGCTGTCGTTTGATCGCGTCCTGCAGAATATAGTGACGGCGCCTGGCGGCCCGTATCAGGATTCCAACGGCTCCGAAACGGTGGCCCAGACATATGACGGCAATGCCAACACCAATGGTGCATCATCTCCCCTCCTTCCCAGGTGCTTTGGCAAGTCAGGCTGGCGGTAGCGGCATCCGTCCAATCTTATTCACTGACAAGTGCGAATGACGAGCCGCAGCGCGACCCACGGGACTGGCGCTTCGAAGGTTCATTGGATGGGGGCAACTGGACGGTACTGGATATCCGGCAGCAGCAATCATTTGAAAACAGATTCCAAACCAAGTTGTTTTCGTTCGGAAACCGACGGGCTTTCACGCATTACAGGTTCGTCTTCTTCCCGGTTGCGGGGGTAAGCCATTTCCAGTTCGCGGAAGTCGCACTCTCCGGCGTTGCCCTGAGTGGTGGCGCGGCAGAACACTACAGGCGTTTGCTGGATCCGATGACGGGGCTCCATATCACCAGCTTCTCTGCCGTCGGTGCTCGCAACCTGCGCGAGGCTTTCGCCAGCCGCGAGGCTGACATTCTCGTCCTGCGCTATCGGGCGGAGGGGCGTGCCGGCATGTCCGGCACCATCGCCCTGAGGTCCGGGCAGGACGATGATCCGCAGGAACCTCGCACGACGGTCACCGCATCGCCTTCAGGCGACCGGCTGACCTTCGCCAATACGATGCGGAACTCGTTGCGTTACGCGGCGGATCTGCGCATCCGCAGCGCCGGTGGATGGATCCGTGGAGAGAGCGGCCGCGTGCGGTTCACGGATTGCCATGAACTCGAGCTGCGGATCGATCTGAGGACGGACTACCGGTTGAGCGCCGGCGCGGGCTGGCGAAGCGGCAAGGCGCCGGCCGAGACGGCCGCGGAAACCTTGAATGCCGCCAGCGGGCGCAGCTTCCGGCAATTGCTTGGCTCCCATGTCGAGGCCTTCAGGGCGATCATCAACCGCGTGTCGATCAACACCGGGCGCAGCGACGACTCGGTTGTCGCAATGCCCATGGACAGGCGGCTCACCAGGTTCAAGGACGGCAGCTCGGCCGATCCGGAGCTGGAACAGCTGCTGTTCCAATACGGACGCTACCTGTTGGCCTCCAGCTCACGGCCGGGCGGCCTGCCTGCGAACCTGCAGGGATTGTGGAACAACGAAAACCAGCCGGCATGGGGCTCGGACTATCACACCAACATCAATGTTCAGATGAACTATTGGGCGGCGGAGACCACCGACCTGCCCGAAAGCCATCTGCCGCTGATCGACTTCATTGAGCAGGTTGCCGTGCCCAGTCGTGTGGCCAGCCGCCTGAAGTTCGGCGCCAATATCCGAGGCTGGACCGCCCGAACGAGCCAGAGTCCGTTCGGCGGCAATTCGTGGCATTGGAACACCGTCGCCAGCGCCTGGTATATGCAGCATGTCTATGAACACTGGTCCTTCACTCAGGACATGGCTTATCTGCGCGGCGCCTACCCTCTGGTCAAGGAGATCTGCCAGTTCTGGCAAGACCGGCTGATCGAGCAAATGGTCGATGGCCAGCTTCGACTGCTGTCGCCGCAAGGATGGTCGCCGGAGCATGGTCCGGTCGAAGACGGCGTGATGTATGACCAGCAGATCATCTGGGATCTTTTCACCAACTACCTGGATATGGCGGCCGCGCTGGATCGGGATGCCGATTTCCAGGCCACGGTTCGCGATCTGCGGAGCCGCCTGGCGCCCAACAAGATCGGACGCTGGGGCCAGTTGCAGGAGTGGCAGACCGATCGGGACAGCTACACGGATCTGCACCGGCACACCTCGCATTTGTTCGCGATCTATCCGGGCCGTCAGATCAACACGTCGGAGACGCCATCGTTTGCTGCGGCCGCACTGAAGTCCCTCAACGCACGGTGCGGGGCACCCAATGGCGAGCCGATTGGCGTCGATACGGTCACGGGCGACAGTCGCAGGTCCTGGACATGGCCGTGGCGCCTTGCCCTGTTCGCCCGTCTTGGTGAACCGGAAAGGGCCTATGCGATGCTGCGGGGGATGTTCCGCCACAACACGCTCGACAATCTGTTCGCCAATCATCCGCCGTTTCAGATGGATGGCAATTTCGGCATCTCCGGCACGATGGTCGAATTGCTGCTTCAGAGCCACGACGGCAGAATCAGGCTGCTTCCGGCCTGCCCATCGGCCTGGCGTGCCGCGGGCAGTTTCCGCGGGCTCCGGGCGAGAGGCGGATACAAGGTGAATGCTTCCTGGAGAAACGGGATGGTCACCAGCTTCGACGTCATCGCAGACCGCGCGTTGACCCTCGATCCGGTCACGGTTGTCGTGAATGGGCAGACCCGCAAGATCAGACCGACCCGGCCTTGAGATTGCGTCATGCGGCGGAGACGGACAGCCAGGCAGAACGTGTGCATCGGGGTGGCCAGCCGGTAGCCGGCATCGCCATCCCAGGCGCCGGGCAGGCTGCGGGGGAGCAGCCTGCCCGGACCCGTTTCAGGACTGCGGCAGGAAGCGCCGGCGCTCCTCCTCGAAGCGGCGGGTGATGAACTGGCGGCACAGCGCCACCCGCCGCAGCCCGGCGCTGTCCGGATGCGACAGCATGAAGTAGCTGCGGCGGAAGCCGATCTCCGGCAGGATCCGCACCAGCCCGGGCATGTCGGCGGCGGCGAAGTCGTGCAGCACGCCGATGCCGATCCCGGCCCGCACCGCCTCCATCTGCCCGGTGACGCTGGCGCAGCGGAAGCGCCGGGGCGACCGGTCCTCCAGCGCCCAGGCATAGTCCAGCGCCGGGGCGTAGGCGTAGTCCTCCACCCCCGTCACCACGACATGGTCGGCCAGCCCGTCGGCATCCGCGGGCGTGCCCGCCGCCGCGAGATAGTCGGCCGCGGCATAGACGCCGAGGCTGTAATCGGTCAGCCGCGACACGATCAGCCGGCCCTCGATCGGCCGGTCCAGCCCGATCGCCAAATCGGCCTCGCGCCGGGACAGCGAGAAGCTGCGGGGCAGGGGCACCAGCTCGACCGTCAGGCTGGGATACTGCCGGGCGAAACGCCCCAGCTCGCGCGCCAGGAAGTGGTTGCCGAGGCCGTCCGGCGCGCCGATGCGCACCGTGCCCGCCACTTCCGCCTCGTCGTCCCGCAGCCCTTCCGCCGCGCCCAGCAGGGCGGTCTCGATGCCCTCGGCCACCGGCAGCAGCCGCTCGCCGGCCTGGGTCAGCACCGACCCCGCCGGCCGCCGGTCGAACAGCACCGTGCCCAGATCGGCCTCCAGCGCATCCAGCCGGCGCGCCACGGTGGCGTGGTTCAGCCCCAGCTTGCGCGACGCGGCCAGCAGTTGGCCGTGCCGGGCGACCGCCAGGAAGACGCGCAGATGGTCCCAGTCCATGACTTCAAGTCCCGCACAACGGTTGCTCGATCCTGTGCGTTGATGCGCGCCGGGTAAAGCGGGAAGGTGGCGGCAGCAGTGGAGGAGACGACAATGCCGACCGAGATCCATCATTTCATCGCCGGCCGCCGGTTCGCGGGCAGCAGCGGGCGCACCGCCCCGGTCTTCAACCCGGCCACCGGCCAGCAGAGCGGCAGCGTCGCCCTGGCCTCGGTCGACGACGTCCGCGCCGCGGTCGCCGCGGCCCGTGAGGCGTTCCCCGGCTGGGCCGGCACCACGCCGCTGCGCCGCGCCCGCATCCTGAACCGCTTCCTGCGTATCCTCGAGGAGCGCACCGACGAGCTGGCCGCCGCCATCACCGCCGAGCACGGCAAGGTGCTGAGCGACGCCCGCGGCGAGGTCCAGCGCGGCATCGAGGTGGTCGAGTTCGCCACCGCCGCGCCGCAGCTGCTGAAGGGCGAGTTCACCGAGAATGTCGGCACCCGCGTCGACAGCCACGCGATGCGCCAGCCGCTCGGCGTCGTCGCCGGCATCACCCCGTTCAACTTCCCGGCCATGGTGCCGATGTGGATGTTCCCGGTGGCGCTGGCCTGCGGCAATTGCTTCATCCTGAAGCCGTCGGAGCGCGACCCCTCGGCCTCGCTGCTGCTGGCCGATTGGCTGAAGGAGGCCGGGCTGCCCGACGGCGTGTTCAGCGTCGTGCATGGCGACAAGCAGGCGGTGGACGCGCTGCTGTTCGACCCCGACATCGCCGCGATCAGCTTCGTCGGCTCGACCCCGATCGCGCGCTACATCTACGAGACCGCGGCCCGCACCGGCAAGCGCTGCCAGGCGCTGGGCGGCGCCAAGAACCACATGATCGTGATGCCGGACGCCGATCTCGACCAGGCGGTCGACGCGCTGATGGGCGCCGCCTACGGCTCGGCCGGCGAGCGCTGCATGGCGATCTCGGTCGCCGTCCCGGTCGGCGAGAAGACCGCCGAGGCCCTGCTGGCGCGGCTGGAGCCGCGGGTCCGTGCCCTGGCCATCGGCCCGGGCACCGACCCGGAGGCCGAGATGGGGCCGCTGGTCACCCGCCAGCATCTCGACAAGGTGCGCGGCTACATCGACTCCGGCGTCGCCGAAGGGGCGAAGCTGGTGGTCGACGGGCGCGACTTCCGCCGCCAGGGCTATGAGGACGGCTATTTCATCGGCGGCTCGCTGTTCGACCACGTCACCACCGACATGAAGATCTATCGCGAGGAGATCTTCGGGCCGGTGCTGTCGGTCGTCCGCGCGCCGGATTACGAGACCGCGGCCGGCTGGATCAACGGCCACGAATTCGCCAACGGCACGGCGATCTTCACCCGCGACGGCGACGCCGCGCGCGAATTCGCGCACCAGATCCAGGTCGGCATGATCGGCATCAACGTGCCGATCCCGGTGCCGATGGCCTTCCACTCCTTCGGCGGCTGGAAGTCGTCGCTGTTCGGCGACCACCACATGCATGGGCCGGAGGGCGTGCGCTTCTACACCCGGCTGAAGACCATCACCACCCGCTGGCCGACCGGCATCCGCGCCGGCGCCGAATTCGTGATGCCGACGATGAAGTAGGCGCCCCGCCTGTCTCTGAACCATTCCTTCCTAGTCCCCCCTCCCCTTGCGGGAG
>NZ_JBQJIK010000117.1:0-17344 GCF_052078665.1 Inquilinus sp. CA228
GCTGAAGGCGCTGCCGACGAAGGTGACGCGCAACAGCCCGGTCAGCCCCTGCCCCGCCTGGCGCGCCACCGCCACCGCGTGCTCGGCCTGGGCCAGGGTGCGCCGCGCCTCCTCCAGCAGCGCCGTGCCGGCCGGCGTCAGCGCCACCCGGCGGCGGCTGCGGTCGAACAGCGCCACGCCGACCACATCCTCCAGCCGCCGCATCGCCGTGCTCAGCGGCGGCTGCGCCATGCCCAGGCGCTCCGCCGCGCGGCGGACATGCCGCTCCTCGGCCACGGCGACGAACTGGCGCAGGAGGCGGAGCTCGATCATCAGGGCGATACTCGACGGGTATCAGGTCGCGTCGATCTTAGGTTTGAAGTATGGCCGGCGCCACGCCGCCGGCTCTGCCGCGTCCGCCCCAACGAAAAAGGCCCGGCTTGCGCCGGGCCTCGATCGTTTCGTCGTCGTGGGGCCGATCAGCCCTCGGCGCCCTCGGCGTCGGCCACCGCAGCCTTCAGCTCGGCGTCGCGCACCTTGTCGGCGGCGCCCTTGGCGTCGCGGTCGCGCTCGACCAGCTCGATCACGGCCATCGGGGCGGCGTCGCCGTAGCGGAAGCCGGCCTTGAGCACGCGGGAATAGCCGCCGCTGCGGGTCTTGTAGCGCTCGGCGATCACCGAGAACAGCTTGGTCACCACGTCATCGTCGCGCAGCTGGGCATAGGCCAGGCGGCGATTGGCGAGGCCGCCCTTCTTGCCGAGCGTGATCAGCTTCTCGACGATCGGGCGCAGATCCTTCGCCTTCGGCAGGGTGGTCTTGATCTGCTCATGGGTGATCAGGGCCGCCGCCATGTTGGCGAACATCGCCTTGCGGTGGCTGCTGGTGCGGCTGAACTTACGTCCGGAAACGCCGTGACGCATGGTGGTCTCTCCTCAAGGCGCGGCCCCCGCGGGGGTCCGATGGCGGAACCCGCCGCCTGCCCTTCCGGGACAGAACGGCGGGGTACAATCCAGATCAGCCGATCAGAACGGCTCTTCGAGCTTCTTGGCGAGATCCTCGATGTTCTCCGGCGGCCAGTTCGGGATCTCCATGCCGAGATGGAGGCCCATGGTCGAGAGAACTTCCTTGATCTCGTTCAGCGACTTGCGGCCGAAGTTCGGGGTGCGGAGCATCTCCGCCTCGGTCTTCTGCACCAGGTCGCCGATATAGACGATGTTGTCGTTCTTCAGGCAGTTGGCCGAGCGCACCGACAGCTCGAGCTCGTCCACCTTCCGCAGCAGGTTGCGGTTGAACGGCATGTCCTCCGAGGTCTCCTCGCGGTGGTCGCGCGACGGCTCCTCGAAGTTGATGAACAGCTGCAGCTGGTCCTGCAGGATGCGGGCGGCCAGCGCCACCGAATCCTCCGGCGTCACCGCGCCGTTGGTCTCGATCTGCATCGACAGCTTGTCGTAGTCGGTGACCTGGCCGACGCGGGTGTTCTCGACCTTGTACGAGACCTTGCGGATCGGGCTGTACAGGGCGTCGACCGGGATCAGGCCGATCGGCGCGTCCTCGGGCCGGTTCATGCTGGCCGGGACATAGCCCTTGCCGGAATTGACCGTGAACTCCATCGCCAGCTTGGCGCCCTCGTCCAGGGTGCACAGCACCAGCTCGGGGTCCATGATCTCGATGTCCGGCCCAGTGACGATGTCGCCGGCCTTGACCACCTTCGGGCCCTCGATGTTCAGCCGCATCTTCTTCGGGCCCTCGGCGTGCATGCGCAGCGACAGCGCCTTGACGTTGAGGACGATGTCGGTGACGTCCTCACGGACGCCCGGGATCGACGAGAATTCGTGCAGCACGCCGTCGATGTGGATCGCGGTCACCGCGGCGCCCTGCAGCGAGGACAAGAGCACGCGGCGGACGGCGTTGCCGAGGGTCAGGCCGAAACCGCGCTCGAGCGGGTCGGCGACCAGGGTCGCCTTGCGCTGCGCATCGTCGCCCGGCTGGACGTCGAGAGCGTTGGGCTTGATCAGTTCCTGCCAGTTGCGCTGAAGCACTGTCATATCATCCTGTTCTGCCACGAGAGGCCGGATACGGCCGAAAATGCCGACGGGGGCCGAAGCCCCCTTCCGATCCCATCCGTGGACCCTGTGGCCAGTGGTCCTATCCCGGATCGGCCGGCTGAAACCGCGCAAGGACACCGGCCCGCCGGCCGCGCGCCCCGGAGAACCGGGGGCGGCAGCCGGCGGGCCGGACAGCCCTTAGACGCGACGCTTCTTGCGCGGACGGACGCCGTTGTGCGGGATCGGCGTGACGTCGCGGATCGAGGTGATCTGGAAGCCGACCGACTGCAGCGCGCGCAGGGCGCTCTCACGGCCGGAGCCGGGGCCCTTCACGTTGATCTCGAGCACGCGCATGCCGTGCTCCTGCGCCTTGCGGCCGGCATCCTCGGCGGCCATCTGGGCGGCATAGGGAGTCGACTTGCGGCTGCCCTTGAAGCCCATGCCACCGGCCGACGACCAGGCAATGGCATTGCCCTGCGCGTCGGTGATGGTGATCACCGTGTTGTTGAAGGACGAGTTCACGTGGGCGACGCCCGAGGTGATGTTCTTGCGCTCGCGACGACGCAGACGGGCGTTCGCGGCGGCAGCTGCTGGCTTGGCCATGGTTCGCTCGCCTTCCGATTACTTCTTCTTGCCCGCGATGGGCCGCGCCGGGCCCTTGCGGGTACGGGCATTGGTGTGGGTGCGCTGGCCGCGGACCGGCAGGCCCTTGCGGTGGCGCAGGCCACGGTAGCAGCCCAGGTCCATCAGCCGCTTGATGTTCATCGCCGTCTCGCGGCGCAGATCGCCTTCGACCGTGAAGTCGGCGTCGATCGCCTCGCGGATGCGCAGGATCTCGTCTTCGGTCAGCTCATTGACGCGGCGGTCGGCCGGGATGCCGATCTTGTCGATGATGCTCTGGGACGCGTGACGGCCGATCCCATGGATGTAGGTGAGCGCGATCAGGACGCGCTTCTGGGTCGGAATATTGACGCCGGCAATACGTGCCACGTCGCTCTCCTTGCGGTTGCCACCTTCGGCGTCGCCGCTGCCCTGCCCCACCGGGGCCTGGCCTGCAACGCCGGGTCTGCTGGTTCATGTCTGCCCGCGGGCCGGAGCGGCCGCGCGAACGCGTTAAGCTTCGGGGCCTTCAGGCTCCGAAGCGCGCGGAGTATAGTGATCGCCGGCACAGAGTCAACCGCCGGGATTCGCGTGATCGAATCCGCTGGTCGGGACGACAGCGCGCGAACCATAGCCGGGACCGATCCGGCTTGTCACCTGCGCAATTGTGACGATTTGCCGGGGCCGGCCATGCCACCCTGCCCGCATCGGAATCGCGAGGAGCATCACCATGGCATCGGGGCTGATCGAATACGAGGAGGCGTCGCCGGAGGTGCGGGCCGTCTACGACGACATCATGGCCACCCGCCGGATCGACAAGGTCAACAACTTCTGGAAGGCGCTGGCGATGCATCCGCCGACGCTGAAGCGGACCTGGGAGAGCCTGAAGGAGGTGATGGCGCCCGGCGCGCTCGACCCGCTGGTGAAGGAGATGGTCTATCTCGCCGTCAGCACCACCAATGGCTGCGGCTACTGCATCGCCTCGCACAGCGTGGCGGCGCGCAAGGCCGGCATGACCGACGAGATGCTGGGCGAGCTCCTGGCCGTGGTCGGCATGGCGAACGAGACCAACCGCCTGGCCACCGGCCTGCAGGTGCCGATCGACGAGGCGTTCCGCCGCCCACTCTGAACGGAGAGATCCATGCCCCCTTACGCCGGCATCGCGACCTTCCTCAACGCCCCGCACCGCCGCCGGCCGGAGGGCGGCCGCCCCGCCGCGGCGGTGCTGGGCCTGCCCTTCGATTTCGGCACCACCAACCGGCCCGGCTCGCGCTTCGGCCCCGGCGCCATCCGGGCGGCAAGCCGGACGCTGACCGGCGACGACCATCCCGACCTGGGGCTGAGCCCCGAGGAGCGGCTGGACCTCTACGACGCCGGGGACGCGGCGCCGATCACCGCCGACATCGCCGGCAGCCTGGAGGCGATCCGCGCCGCGGCGGCGGAGCAGATCGGCGCCGGCGCCCGCCTCCTCGCCCTCGGCGGCGACCACACCATCACCTTGCCGCTGCTGGAGGCGACCGCGGCCAGGCACGGCCCGCTGGCGCTGATGCAGTTCGACGCCCATGTCGACACCTGGGCCGGCACGCCAACGGCGCCGATCTATCACGGCTCCTGGCTGCGCCATGCGATCGAGCGCGGCCTGGTCGACCCGCGGGCCACGGTGCAGGTCGGGCTGCACAGCCCGGTCGATCGCGCCACCGCGGCCTGGACCCGGGACCAGGGCATCACCGGCCTGTCCGCCGAGAGCGTGCATCTGGACGGCATCGACCGGACGGTCGAGCGGATCCGCGCCGTGCTCGGCGACCGCCCGGCCTATCTGACCTTCGACATCGACGGCATCGACCCCGGCCTGGCGCCCGGAGTCGCCTGCCCGGAGGCCGGCGGCCTGTTCCCGTGGCAGGCGCTGGCGCTGCTGCGCCGGCTGGGCGATGTCGGCTGGGTCGGGGCGGACGTGGTCGAGACCTGCCCGCCCTACGACCAGTCCGACGTCACCGCCGTGCTGGCCGCCACCATCGGCTGGACCTGGCTGTGCCTGCTGGCGGCACGGACGCCGGCGAACAAGCCAGCGTAGGTGCGGAACGACTTAATCCAGCACGGCGTAGCCGCGTCTGACCATGCAGTTCCGCACCACGTTGCGGGTGCTGTTGGCGGCCGAGGCGCCACCGCCGACCACGCCGGTGAGGCCGCCGACCCCGGCGCCGATCGCCGCACCCCGCCCGGCATTGCCGGTGAAGGCGCCGATGATCGCGCCGCCCGCCGCGCCGACACCGGCGCCGACCAGCGCCCCGCCGACGGTGCGGCCGCCGGCATCGACCTGCTTGGCGAGCTGCTGGCACTGGCCCAAATCGTATTCGTAGTTGCGCCCGCCGGCGACCGAGGTCGCGGGGTCGATGATCGGCCGCACCTGGTCGGCGCAGCCGGCGAGGCCCAGAGCCACGACGGCGAAAACGGCTGCTCTGTTCAAGCCCATATCACTCTCCCCTCGATCGGCCGGGCAACGGCGCTTCGATACTATCATAGCAAAATGAGACCTTTGTCGGGCCGGGACCACGCGCCCCGGCACCGTCCGCAAAGCATAACATAACTGCAACATCCGGCTTGTAGGGTCACCGCATCGCACCATCGCAGCCGGCGAGGCCCCGCATGACCAGTTCCGTGCTCGACTCCAGATCGACAGGAGGGCTCAGCCGCCTGACGCCTCTGGCCGTCATCGCCCTGCTCATCTTCGGCGTCATCTATGCCGGCTGGAGCCTGGCCAACGATCTCGGCGAGGTGCACTCGCCGAGCCTGCTGCCCTTCATCCTGCTCGGCATCGCTCTGCTGGTCGCGCTTGGCTTCGAGTTCGTCAACGGCTTCCACGACACCGCCAACGCGGTGGCGACGGTGATCTACACCAACTCACTGCCGCCCACGGTGGCCGTGATCTGGTCGGGCTTCTTCAACTTCCTGGGCGTGCTGACCTCCACCGGCCTGGTCGCCTTCGGCATCATCTCGCTGCTGCCGGTCGAGCTGATCCTGCAGGTCGGCAGCAATGCCGGCTTCGCCATGGTGTTCGCCCTGCTGATCGCCGCGATCATCTGGAATGTCGGCACCTGGTATTTCGGCCTGCCCTCCTCCTCCTCGCACACGCTGATCGGCTCGATCATCGGCGTCGGCGTGATGAGCCAGCTGATGGCCATCCCCGGCACCGGTACCAGCGGCGTTGACTGGTCGCAGGCGCTCGGCATCGGCCAGTCGCTGCTGCTGTCGCCGCTGGTCGGCTTCGCCGCCGCGGCGCTGCTGCTGCTGGCCGCCAAGGCGCTGATCAAGCGGCCGGAGCTGTATCGCGCGCCGGAGGGCAACAAGCCGCCGCCGCTGTGGATCCGCGGCCTGCTGGTGCTGACCTGCACCGGCGTCAGCTTCGCCCATGGCTCGAATGACGGGCAGAAGGGCATGGGGCTGATCATGCTGATCCTGATCGGCACCGTGCCCACCGCCTATGCCCTGAACCGGGCGATGCCGGAGGCCCAGATCACTGCCTTCGAGCAGGTGTCGCAGCAGGCCGCCGGCGTGCTCGCCCGCTACGCCGGCGACGTCGCCGCGCCGGCCGATGCGCGGGCGGCGGTGACCGCCTATGTCCGCGACCGGACCCTGGTGCCGGAGACGGTGCCGGCGCTGGTCGCCCTGACCCAGGAGATCGACCGCAGCGTCGCCGGCCGCAGCTCGCTGGCCTCGGTGCCGGCCGAGCAGACCGGCAACATCCGCAACGACATGTACCTCAGCTCCGAAGCGCTGAAGCAGATGGCGAAGACCAACTCGCCCGCCTTCAGCGCCGATGACGGCAAGATCCTGACCCAGTATCGCGGCTATCTCGACCAGGCGACCAAGTTCATCCCGGAATGGGTCAAGGTGGCGGTCGCCATCGCGCTGGGCCTCGGCACCATGGTCGGCTGGAAGCGCATCGTCGTCACCGTCGGCGAGAAGATCGGCAAGGAGCACCTGACCTACGCCCAGGGCGGCTCGGCCGAGCTGGTGGCGATGGCGACGATCGGCGCCGCCGACATGTACGGCCTGCCGGTCAGCACCACCCATGTGCTGTCCTCCGGCGTCGCCGGCACCATGGCGGCGAACCGCTCCGGCCTGCAATGGGCCACCATCCGCAACCTGCTGATGGCCTGGGTGCTGACCCTGCCGGTCTCGATCGTCCTGGCCGCAGCACTCTACTGGCTGCTGCGGCACCTGTTCTGATCCGGGGCTTGGACGCGGTGCGGGCAGCGCCGGTCAGCTTCCATTTCGGCGACGCCGTCGCCGCCGCCTACCGCTTCGACCCCGAGTCCGGCGCCTGCCGCCAGACCGGGGTCGATCCCTTGCCGGAGGCGGGCGAGGGCTGGGTCTGGCTGCATCTGAAGCTGACCGACACCCGCGCCCGGCACTGGCTGGCACACCACGCGGCGCTGCCACCCGCCGTTGCGCAATGGCTGCTCGACGGACCGGACCGGGTGCATCTGCAGCGGCTGGACGGCTGTCTGGTCGGCGCCGCCAACGGGCTGCACCACGACTTCGCCTTCGAGCCGGACCAGATCAGCCGGCTGCGCTTCTGCCTGGGGCCGCATCTACTGGTCACCGGCCGGCGCCACCCGCTGCGCGCGGTCGACGAGATCCGCCGCAGCCTCGCCGCCGGGCGGGCGCCCGCCACCGCGCTCGGCATGCTCGCCCTGATCGCCGAGCACCTGGCGGCTGAGGCCGAGGCCATTGTCGAGAAGCTGATGGACGAGGTCGACGGCATCGAGGACCGGGTGCTGGACGACCGGTCGACCAGCCGGACGATCGAAGACCGCCAGGCGCTGGGCCGCATCCGCCGGAGCGCCGCGGCGTTGCGGCGGCATCTGCTGCCGGAGGGCGCCGCCTTCGCCGCCGGGCTGAACGAGCTGCCGGACTGGGCCGACCCGGCCGGACGGTCCGCCCTGAGCGCCGCCGCCGAGCGTTTCCGCCGCGCCGCCCGCAGCCTGGACGAGGTGATCGACCGCGCCCGCATGCTGCAGGAAGAGATCGCGGCGCAGCGAGCCGAGGCGATGAACCGCAGCCTGCTGGTCCTGGCCATTCTGACCGCGGTCTTCCTGCCGATGACGCTGATCACCGGCATCTTCGGCATGAATGTCGCCGGCCTGCCGGGGCTGGAGACCCCCGCCGCCTTCCTGTGGGTGATGCTGCTGATCCTGGCCGCCGGCGTGGCGACCCTGGTGCTGATGTTCTGGCGCCGAATGTTCTGAAAGCCAGCCCTATTCCGCCGCGGTGCAGCTGCCGAGCGCCGGCAGGTTGCGCAGCAGCTGCCGCACCAGCTCCGACTGCCGGTTGGTGCGGGTCTTGATGAAGATCTTCTTGAGATGGTTGCGGATGGTCTCGTAGCTGACGTCGAGACGGGTCGCGATCTCCTTCAGCGACAGGCCCGCCGCCACCTCGCCGGCGATCCGCGCCTCGGTCGCGGTCAGGCCGTACAGCCGCCGCAGCTCCGGTTGCGACAGCTGGTTCGCCGGCGTCGGCATGGCGATGAAGATCGCCGCCTTGGGCGCGGTCAGGCTGAGCAGCGGCCGGTTGCGGCTGACCGGCGTGACCAGGACCGCGAGCTGGTCGCCGCCCGTCGTGTCCGACAGGGTCAGCCCGCCGCCCGGCTCCATCCGCGGATCGTCGAGGACGATCGAGGCCGCGGCGATCAGCTGGCGCAGCTTCGTGGTCTCGTTCGGCTGCGAGGCGCAGAGCAGGCCGCGCTGGTCGACCCGCAACGCGGTGCCGGCCCGCAGCAGCGCCTCGGCCGCGCGGTTGGAGAAGGAGACCCGGCCGGTCGGGTCGGTCAGGATCACGCCGATCGACAGGCGGTCGAGTCCGGTCTCGAGCGCGTCGCGCTGGGTGGCCACGTCGCCGAGCCGCTGATGAATCTGGGCGGCGCGGGCGAAATGCGGCAGCAGCCGGCGCATCATCTCCGCCAGCCGCGCGGTTTCCTCCTCCTTGATCGGATCGGCATGCAGCACGCTGACATGGGCCGAGACGCCGCCGCGGCGCAGGAAGGTGCCGCCGACGCCGGACAGCAACTGCTGCGGCCGCAGCCAGTCGGCGAAGAACTCGGTCCGCTCCAGATTGGGGCGCGGCACCAGCGTGTCGCTGACCGTGACGTCGCCGACGGCGCGGTTCAGGACCCGCTCGCTCCACGGATTCAGCCGCCAGAAATGCTGGCCGTAGCTGTCGAGGAAGGCCGGATCCCACTGGCTGGTCGCGGCCAGCGCCTCGAAGGATGTGGTCTCGGCGGTGTCGGATTCGTGCAGCAGGTACAGGCTGGCGTGGCCATCGGCGAACATGGCGGCGAGATCGTTGAGAACCGAATCCCACAGGCCATGGTCGAGCGCCGCGTCGTAGATTCTCGCGATCAGGTCCGGGAGATCATCCGCCATCTCGGGAACGATCCTCGACTGGACACGGAAAGAATCGGCCTTGTGTCGCGGCACCCCGCTGGCTGTACCAGCGTCTTGAGAAAGATAGTCCATTTGGGTCAGGTTGCCACCCTCAATTTGCAGATAGGACCGGAATGGGTTTTCAGTCATCCTCCGGGTGTTTCAAGCGTATGAAGATTATAGACACCCACAAAGATTGATACAATTTTAATTCAATCTGAGGCATTTCGTTAAAGATCAAAAGCCGAGCGGCTCGTCCGGGGAGGTTCAACCGAGGGCGATGTGCAGACCGACGGCATTCGGGACAGGCCACACCCCTTCGGTGTGGCCTGTCTCGCATCTGGGCCCCGCCGCCTATTCCGGCACCGTCACCGAGAACCTGATGCCCGAGTACCAGGCGGCGAGATCGGCGATGTCCTGGTCGCTCAGCGGCTTGGAGATGACCGACATCTGCGGATCGGTGCGCTCGCCGCTGCGGAACGCCTTCAACTGCTTCTCCAGATAGATCGGGCTCTCGCCGGCGATGTTCGGCACGTTCGGCATCCGGGCCAGGCCGTTCAGCCCGTGACAGGCCGTGCATTGCCTGGCCTTGGCCCGGCCGGCGGCGCTGTCCCCGGCCGCCCAGGCTGGGTCGGGCGCCGCCGTCCCGGCAACCGCCAGCAGGGCCAGCCCCGCCTGTATCCGCTTGAGCATGACCCTGCCTCCCGTCGGTTTCCGCTCAGCCTTCATGCCAGATCCGGTAGATCGCGCCGGCGAAGTCGTCGGAGACCAGCAGCGAACCATCCGGCAACTGGGCGATGTCGACCGGCCGGCCGAAATACTCGCCGGTGTCGGCCAGCCAGCCATCGGCGAACACCTCGGTCTCGCCGGCGCTGCCGTCCGGCTTCACCGGGGTGAACATGATCCGCGCGCCGACCGGCGTGGTGCGGTTCCAGGACCCGTGCTGGGCCGAGAAGACGCCGCCGCGATACGGCTCCGGGAAGGTCTTGCCGCTGTAGAACACCAGGCCGAGATCGGCCGCATGCGCGTCCATCTCCACCACCGGGGGCACCGCATCCGCCGGCGGATCGCTGTCCTTGTACTCGGTGGTGCGGACGGTGCCGCCGCCATACCAAGGGAAGCCGAAATGCTGGCCGGCCGCGGTGATGCGGTTCAGCTCGCCCGGCGGGATGTCGTCGCCCATGCCGTCGACCTGGTTGTCGGTGAACCACAGCTCGCCATTGGCCGGGTTGAAGTCGATGCCGACGGAGTTGCGGATGCCGCGCGCGAACACCTCGCGCCCGGTGCCGTCCCGCGCCATCCGGATGATGCCGCCGATGCCGACCTCGCCGTACAGCGTCGCCTTCTCCGGCGGCGGCACGTTGAAGGGCTGGCCGAGCGAGACGTAGAGCTTGTTGTCCGGCCCGACACGGCAGACCCGGGCGCCGTGGTTGAAGGACTCCTCGGCGGCCGGGATCAGCGTCTCCGCCACCACGCCGATCGCCGTGTCCGGGCCTTCATAGAAGAACTCGGCGGCCGGGAACACCAGCAGGCGGTTGTGCTCGACGACGTGGAGGAAGCCGTCCTTGGAGAAGCAGACCCCGTTCGGCACCTTGAGGTCGACCGAGGGCGCGAACACCTTGACCTCGTCCGCCACCCGGTCCTTGTTGCGGTCGGTCACGGCCCAGACCTGGGTCTTGCGCGTGCCGACGAACACCATGCCGGTGCTGGGCCCGACCGCCATGTGCCTTGCGTCCGGCACTACGGCATAGAGCCCGATCCTGAAACCCGGCGGCAGCTTCACCTGCTGCAGATTGGTCCGGATCTGGTCGGCGTAGTCGCCGCCCTGCGGCACCGTCTCCAGCTGCAGCGGCGCGCCGGTGACCTTCATGTCCTGCAGCTTCTTGATGTTGTTGGCCTGACCGAAGGCGCTGCCTGAGACCGCGACCACGACGCTTGCCAGCAGAACCGCACGAATCCCTTTCATGGCGTCTCCCCCTTCTTGTGCCGGGCGATGCTGCCGAAATGGAATTTCTGTTTATGCCGACGATTCGCCCGACGATTGCGCAGTCTCAGGGTAGATCGGCTTTCCCTTTCCGAGAAGGCCTGACACATCAGACGGCGAAGAAAGCGAAGCCGACCGCACCGGCGGCCAGCATCGCGACCGTCGCCGGCAGGATGCGCAGCGCCATCGCCCGGCCGCCCAGGACGACGGCGAGCCCGGCCTTGACCAGGGTGTTCACCCCGGCCGCGATCAGCACCACCGTGGCGCCGGCCGTGATGTCGAGCCCGCCCTGGGTCAGTCGGGCCGCCGACAGGGTGATCGCGTCAACATCGGCCAGGCCGGAGACGGCGGCCAGCAGGTAGAGGCCGGCGACGCCGAGGGTGTCGTCCAGGATCTTCGACAGCAGCAGCACGCCCACGATCAGCGCCACGATCTTCAGCGCCGACCAGAGGTCCAGCGGGTTGCCGAGCGGCGGCGCCTCGCTGGTCTTGTCGGAGGCGGCCCGCCACAGCCACAGGCCGCAGCCGATCGCCACGGCCGCGGCGCCGGCGAGCGACGCCGCCAGGGCCAGGAACAGCGGCGGGTGCAGGACCAGGACCAGCACGCCGACGCGGACCACCATCACCGCCCAGGCGGCGACGATGCCGGCGGCCAGCGCCGGCGCCGCCTGCGGCGCGGCCTGCGCCTGCCGGGCGAAGACCAAGGTCAGGGCGGTGGAGGAGACCAACCCGCCAAGCAGCCCGGTCAGCAGCGTCCCGACCCGGGCGCCGGCGATGCGCACCGCGGCGTAGCCGGCGAAGGACAGGCCGGCGACCAGCACCACCAGCCACCAGATCTTGGCCGGGTTGATCGCCCCCCAGGGGTCGAGTGTCCGGTCCGGCAGGAACGGCGGCACCACCACGGCGATCAGCAGGAACTGCAGCACCGCCGCGGTCTCGGCCGGGGTGAAGTGCTCCAGCCAGCCATGCAGCCGGGCCTTCTCGCGCAGCAGCAGGGCCACGATCACGGCGCCGCCCACGCCGGCCAGGTCGTGCCCGACCCCGGCGGCGGCGCCGAGCAGGGCGGTCACCAGCAGCGCGACCTCGGTGGTCAGGCCGAGGCTGCCGTGGCTGTCGCGCCAATAGGCCGCCAGCATGTAGGCCCCGATCGCCGCCAGGAACAGCAGCAGCGGGCCGGGCCCGAGATCCGGCGCCATGACCGCGGCGACGCCGGCGCCGAAGCCGGTGATGGCGAAGGTGCGCAGGCCGGCGGCCCGGCCGCCCTCGGGCCGGTCCCGGTCGGTCCAGCCGCGCTCCAGCCCGATGATCAGGCCGACGGCGAGGGCGGCGCCGAGGCGGAGGGCCGAAGACGTCTCATCCATCCGCACTCTCCCCTGCACCGCCGATCCGGCGACCATAGCCGAAAGGCCGGAGGACGCGAACCGAGGGATGCGCGCCGCCACCGCCGGAAGAATTCGGACGGCGGCCGAGCCGCGGCCAGGAACCCAATCCTCAATCGACCCAAGAACTCATACTTTGTTACAGTATGAATCCGGATGATTTGCATCCAATAATATGTCCCCGCCTGAAAACAACAATATTGAGCTGGGGGAGAATCGCCATGTCTAAACTGTTTGCTCTGTCCTTGAGCATAGCGGTGCTCGGGGCGGTATGGGCCTTCCTTGCCTTGGGGCCGCTCAGCGGTTTCGTCTTGGTGTGGGCCGGATTCATCGCCTGGGGATGCTTCTTCCACTCGGGCGCCGACGACAAGGCGCTGACCAAGACGATCGCCGGCAATGCCTATGGCGCCGTCGTCGCCTGGATCGCGCTCCTGATCATCGTCAACGTCCCGGTCGCGGCGCTCGGCACGGCCTGGCCGGCCATCGTCGTCGGCGTCACCGTCTTCTTCCTGGTGATCGTCGCCTCGGTCGACCTGCTGTCGGTGGTTCCGGCCAATGTCTACGGCTATGCCGCGACCGTGGCCTATTCGCTGCATCAGGGCGCCGACGCCGCCGGGGTCGGACCGCTGCAGCGTCTCACCACGGCCAGCCTCGGCAACCCGCTGATCCTGCTGATCGTCTCGATGGTGATCGGGGCGCTGTTCGGCTACGCCTCGGCCAAGCTGGCCGGCTCTCTGACCAAGTCCGCCGCCGCGGCCTAGCCGTTCGGTCCGCCGGCATCGCGCGCGGCGATGCCGGCGGGACGGATCAGCCCAGCTTCTTCTTCAACAGCTCGTTCAGCATCGCCGGGTTGGCCTTGCCGCCCGAGGCCTTCATCACCTGGCCGACGAAGAACCCGAACAGCTTGTCCTTGCCCGAGCGGTACTCGAACACCTTGTCGGCCTGCGCCGCCATCACCTGGTCGATCACCGCCTCGATCGCGCCGGTGTCGGTGACCTGCTTCAGCCCCTTGGCCTCGACGATGGCGCCGGCGTCCTGGCCGGTCTCCATCATCTCGGCGAACACGTCCTTGGCGATGCGGCCGGAGATGGTGTTGTCGGCGATCAGGTCGACCAGGCCGCCCAGTTGCTCGGCCGAGACCGGGCTGTCCTCGATCTCGCGGCCCGCCTTGGCCAGGCCGCCGAACAGTTCGTTGATCACCCAGTTCGCCGCCAGCTTCGGGTCGCGCCCCTTGGCCGTGCGCTCGTAGAAGAAGGCCTTGGCCTGCTCCGCCACCAGCACGCCGGCATCATAGGCCGACAGGCTATACTCGCTGATGAAGCGGGCCTTCTTCTCGTCCGGCAGCTCCGGCAGGGTCGCGGCGATGCGCTCGACGAAGCCATCCTCCAGCACCAGCGGCAGCAGGTCCGGGTCGGGAAAGTAGCGGTAGTCGTGCGCATCCTCCTTGGTGCGCAGCGACCGCGTCTCGCCCTTGTTCGGGTCCCACAGCCGGGTCTCCTGGCTGATCGACCCGCCGCCCTCGATGATCTCGACTTGGCGCTGGGCCTCGAACTCGATCGCCGACATGACATGGCGGATCGAGTTGACGTTCTTGACCTCGCAGCGCGTGCCGAATTCGGTGTCGCCGACCTTGCGCACCGACACGTTGACGTCGCAGCGCATGGAGCCTTCCTCCATGTTGCCGTCGCAGGTGCCGAGATAGCGCAGGATCGAGCGCAGCTTGCGCAGATAGGCCGAGGCGTCGTCCGGGCTGCGCAGATCCGGCTCCGACACGATCTCCATCAGCGCCACGCCGGACCGGTTCAAGTCGACGAAGGTCTCCCGCGGCGACTGGTCGTGCAGGCTCTTGCCGGCATCCTGCTCGAGATGCAGCCGGGTGATGCCGACGGTGCGGGCCGACCCGTCCGGCAGGTCCAGCACGATCTCGCCGGTGCCGACGATCGGGTCCTTGTACTGGCTGATCTGGTAGCCCTGCGGCAGGTCGGCGTAGAAGTAGTTCTTGCGGTCGAACACCGAGCGGCGGTTGATCTGCGCCTTGAGGCCGAGGCCGGTCTTCACCGCCTGCTCGACGCAATAGCCGTTGATCACCGGCAGCATGCCGGGCATGGCGGCGTCGACCAGGCTGACCTGGCTGTTCGGGGCGGCACCGAAATCGGCCGCGGCGCCGGAGAACAGCTTGGCCTTGGAGATGACCTGGGCATGGACCTCGAGCCCGATCACCGTCTCCCAGGTGCCCGTCTCGCCCTCGATCGTGTACATGGAACCGCTCGCACTCATACCGTCCGGAAGCGAGACAGGGAGCGCGGAAGGGGTCCCTCTGTCAACCTTATGTTGAACAGCCACCCTAGGGGCGGATGGCGACCTCCGCCTCGATCTCGACGGCCAGGCCGAAGGGCAGCCCGGCCATGCCGACGGCGGAGCGGGAATGCGCCCCGCGCTCCGGCCCGAAGACCTCGACGATCAGGTCGGTGAAGCCGTTGATCACGAGCGGATAGCGGTTGAAGGCCGGGGCCGCGTTGACCATGCCGAAGGCGCGCAGCCAGGCGGTGATGCGGTCGAGGTCGCCGAGCGCATCCTTCAGGCTGGCCAGGATGGCGAGGCCGGTCAGCCGCGCGGCCTGGTACCCCTGCTCCTCCGTCAGCTCCTGGCCGACCTTGCCGAGCAGCGGCGCCAGCGACCCGTCGGGCGCCAGGGCACCATGGCCCGAGACATAGGCCCGGTCGCCATGCACCCGCACCCAGGGGAAGCTCAAGCTCACGCCGGGCGGCAGCTGGATCGGCGCCGGCAGCTGCAAGCCCAGCGCCGCGAGCCTCGCCTCGATCTCGGCCATCGGTGACTCCTCCGTATGCGTGCCGGCCGATGCTACAGGCCGGCCACCCGTCAGACCACGTTCAGCTCGACGATCGGCCGGTTCTCCAGGATCCGGGTGAAGGCGAAGGGCGACAGGTCGAGGCTGCGGAAGCCGCCATGGGCGATCAGCTCGGCCACGCCGCGGCCGGCGGCCGGCGATTGCTGCAGCCCGTGGCCGGAGAAGCCGTTGGCGAAGATCAGGTTCGGCAGGTCGGGATGCGGCCCGATGATGGCGTTGTGGTCGACCGTGTTCATCTCGTAATGGCCGGCCCAGGCATTGACCACCTTCAGGCTCTCGAAGGCCGGCACCCGCTCGGCCAAAGCCGGCCACATCATCTCGTCGAACAGGCCGTGGTCGACCGTCAGCTCCTCGGTGTCCGGGTCCTCGCCCTGGGGCGGGGCGCCGCAGATGAACAGGTTGCCCTCGGGCCGGAACCAGACGCCCGAGGGGTCGATCACCAGCGGGCAGCCGGCCAGACTCTGGCGGCAGTCGAAGACGAAGACGCAGCGCTTGCGGCCCTCGACCGGCAGGTCGATGCCGGCCAGCGCCGCGACCTTGCCGGCCTGCGGCCCGGCGGCGTTGACCAGCGTGCCGCAGGCGATGCGGCGGCCGCCCGCCAGGGTCACGCCGGTGACCCGGCCGCCGTCCCGGTCGATGCTGGTGACAGTGTCGGTGATATAGGTGGCGCCGAGCGACCGGGCCTTGCGCTTGAACGCCTGCAGCAGGCTGTAGCCGTCGAACCAGCCCTCGCCGGCGAGGCCGAGCGAGCCGGCCGACAGCCCCTCGACGTTGAGCCAGGGGAAGCGTTCGGCCAGCCGATCGGGCGCCATCAGGTCGACGGCGACGCCCTCGTCCATCTGCATCTCGTGGTTCTGCCGCAGCACCGGCAGCCCGGGCGGGGTGGCGAGGAACAGGTAGCCCTTCTCGTGGAAGCCGAACTCCGGCACCTCGCCCTCGACCTCAAGCCAGCGCTCGGGGTGCTTCAGCACCTCCAGCCCGAAGCGGGAGACCGCGACGTTGAAGGGGGTGGAGAATTGCTGCCGGATCGAGGAGGCGGAGAGCGCCGAGGAGGCGGTGCGGTAGGTCGGATCGCGCTCGACCACCGCCACGGTGCCATCGAAGCCCGGCTCCAGCATCAGGAAGCAGGCGATGGCGCTGCCGATGGCGCCGCCGCCGATGATGACCACGTCGAAGCTGTCCGCCATGCCCGCACCCTGCCCGGAGTTTCCCGACTCCTACGCCGCCGCCCGCGGCTCTGCAATCGGGATTTTTCCGATCGGAAACAGATGCGGGGCGCTGCGGCGCATGCTTAGCTGCCGCGCATGGACAGTGACGCGCCCCAGAGCCTCGGCCCGCGGCTGAAGGCGCTGCGCCGGACCCGCGGCTGGACGCTGGAGGCGACGTCCGAGCACACCGGCCTGGCCAAGTCGACCCTGTCGAAGATCGAGAACGGCCGGATGTCGCCGACGGTCGAGGTGCTGCTGAAGCTGTCGCAGGGCTTCGGCATCGACCTGGCCGGGCTGTTCGGCGACGCCCGGCCGGCCGCGGCGGCGCGCAGCCTGACCCGGGCCGGCGCCGGGCCGCGGCACGAGACCCGCAGCTACAGCCACGAGATCCTGGGCGCCGACCTGGCGGAGAAGCGCATCACCCCGGTGCGCGCCCGGGTCAAGGCCCGGACCCTGCTCGACTACGGCCCGCTGGACCAGCATGAGGGGCAGCAGTTCCTGCTGGTCCTGTCCGGTGCGGTGACCATGCATTTCGCCGGCGAGGCGCCGTTCCGCCTGGCCGTCGGCGACAGCCTCTATTTCGACGCCCGCACGCCGCACGCCGTCCTCTCCGACGGGCCGTTTGAGGCGGAGATCCTGTGGATCCATGCGGGGTAGCGAGCAATTGCTCCTAAACTGTCATTGCCGGGCTTGACCCGGCAATCCAGGGGCCACCCAGAGCGGCATCGATAGTCCCTGGATGCCCGGGTCAAGACCCTATGGGGAGTGGATAGCGACCGCGCCTGTGAGAGGTTGAGGTTGCTGAACCAACCCTGGAGGCGATGATGCAGAGTCCCGAAGGCCAGAGCACGACGGCCGC
>NZ_JBQJIK010000118.1:0-17077 GCF_052078665.1 Inquilinus sp. CA228
AGGCCCTCGGCCTCGCCTCCGTCGCCGACCCGCTCACCGCTTAATCCCCCGAACCGCCGGATACGGACCCGTATGTCCGGTGGTGTGGGAGGGGGGAGCCGCGAGGCTTCCCCCTATCCCGATACGCCGTGATAGCGACCCCGCGCAGGTCGAAGTCGAATAGCACGTCGCCGCCCATGGCATAGGTGCGGCAGGGCGGGCGCAGGGCCTGGTCGAGATGGGCGATTTCCGGCAGCCGCAGGCCGCCCTTGCCGGAGCCGATGATGATCGGCGCCACCGCGACATGCAGCCGGTCCAGCACTCCGGCGGCGAGGAAGCGCGACACCGTGGTGCCGCCGCCCTCGATCAGCACCCGGCGCAGCCCGCGCGCGGCCAGCGCCGCCAGCACCGCGGCCGGCGACGGGTCGTCGAGGCCGATGATCTCGGCCCCACCGGCCGGCCGGTCGGCGCGGTCGGCGGCGCAGAGCAGTAGCGTCGGGGCCGCTCCGTCGGTGAACAGGCCATGGGTGGCGTCGAGCCGGCGGCCGGGATCCAGCACCACCCGCACCGGGTTCGGCCCGTCGACCCGGCGCGTGGTCAGCCGCGGGTCGTCATGGGCGACGGTGCCGGCGCCGACCAGAACGGCGTCGGCCAGCGCCCGCAGCCGGTGCAGATGATCGAGGTTGCAGGGGCCGGTGACGTATTGCGACTGGCCGCAGCCGGTGGCGATGTGGCCGTCGATGCTCTGGCCGAGATGGGCCAAAGCGAAGCGGCCCTCGGCCTCGGCGAAGGGGCGCAGCAGCGCGATCCGGTCGCGCGCCTCGGAATCGGAGGGCAGCGGCGCCTCCGGCCGGCCGGCGCGGCGGTCGAGCAGCCAGATCCAGGCGGTGTCCATCATGCCTCGGCCCGCGCGTAGATGTCGCCGGAGCGGTCCCCCGGCGACAGAGTCAACAGCCAGGCTCGCAACTCGTGCCCGCTGCGCCAGTTCGGCCACAGGAAGCGCCCGGTTTCGCCGATCGAGACCTGGAAGCGGCAGCGGCCCATCGCCTCGATGCGGCCCAGCGCCTCGATCCGGTCGAGCACGGCGAGGGTGGCCGGCAGCGCCGCCGGGACATATTCGACCGACAGGAGGGGCAGGGGGCGGGACAGCCCGGCCAGCACTTCGCCCTCGAAGCCCTCGACATCGATCTTGCAGAAGGCGGGGGTGCCGAAGCGATCGATCAGCGCGTCCAGCGTGGTCACCGGCACCTCGACCCGCCGGTCCCAGCGGATCGCGGCGAAGCCGTCGGCCTGCGACACCGTCTCGATCCAGTCGGGCGACAGGCTGGCGACCGTCGGCGTGCGGCTGCTGAGATGCAGCATTGCCGTGCCCGGGGCGGCGCCGACCGCGCTCTCGACCAGGGTGATGCCGGCATGGCCGCGGAAGCTGCGGCGCAGCAGCCGGGCGAGGTCGGGCTGCGGCTCGACCGCCACCACCCGGGCGCCGAGTCCGGCCCAGCACAGGCTGCGGTTGCCGACATGGGCGCCGATGTCGAAGCACAGCTCGCCGGGCCGGATCAGGGTCGAGAAGAACCGCCGGAAGCGGGCGGAGCGTCCCGGAATGCCGCGATAGATGGCGAGGGACCGGGCGATGCCGGCGGCGCGGGCGATGGCGTTCATGCCGGCACGCGTTGCCGCCACAGCCAGACCACGTCGCGGCCGAAGGACCAGCCCAGCAGCGCCAGCGCCCCCGCCGCCAGAACCTCGGCCAGCGAGTGCGGCACCGGCGGCGCCAGGCAGGCGATCAGCACCAGGATCTGGATCACGCAGACGGCCTTGCGGGCGAAGCTGTCCGGCACCGGCCCGCGCAGCCAGGGCCAGGCGGCGCCGGCCAGCACGTAGAGATAGCGCATCGCCCCGATCAGCAGCACCCAGGCCCCGACCTTGTCCCACTGCCAGGCCAGCACGGAGAGGACCAGGACGAAGAAGGCGTCGGCCTCCATGTCGAATCGGGCGCCGAAGCGGGAGGCCAGGCCGCTGCGCCGGGCGGCCCAGCCGTCGACCCCGTCCAGCGCCAGGGCCAGCGTGGCGAATCCGGCGATCAGCCACAGGCAGTCCTCGTCCGGCGCCGCCGTGCCCATCAGCGCGGCCAAGAGGCAGATCAGCACGATGCGCGACAGCGTCACCGTGTTGGCCGGGCCGAAGCGGCGATGCGGGGCGTGGGCGGCGAGGCCGGCCAGGATCAGCGTGGCGATGCCGCCATACAGCAGCTCGGCCCGCGCCACGAAATAGGCGCCGAGCGCGGGATCGACCGCAAGCGGCACCGCCAGCGCAGCGAGCGCGACTGCTCCCGCCGTCAAAGGCCATCGTGCCTGCCGCTGCAGCGCGCCGCGTGAATCGGTCTCGTCCCGCATGATCCTCCAGCCGGTCGACGCCATCATCCTACGCGACTCTTCGGCCGAACGGTGACGCTGGTCACAGCCGGGGCACTGGACAATCGCCCGCCCGGCTTGCTCTATGGCGCAAACGGGGTTGCCGGGACTGGTTCCGCCATGGCCGAGAGAAAACGTCCGCTCGTCATCGTCACGCGCAAGCTGCCGGATGTCATCGAGACCCGGATGATGGAGCTGTTCGAGACCCGGCTGAACCACGACGACGTGGCGCTGGACCGGGAGCAGATGGCCGCGGCGATGGGCGAGGCCGACGTGTTGGTGCCGACGGTGACCGACCGGATCGACGCCGAGCTCCTGGCCCAATCCGGGCCGCAGCTGAAGCTGATCGCCAGCTTCGGCACCGGCGTCGACCACATCGACCTCGGCGCCGCCCGGGCCCGCGGGCTGACCGTGACCAACACCCCCGGCGTCCTGACCGAGGACACCGCCGACATGACCATGGCCCTGATCCTGTCGGTGGCCCGCCGGCTGGCCGAGGGCGAGCGGCTGGTCCGCGGCGGGCAGTGGACCGGTTGGAGCCCGACCGGCATGCTCGGCGCCCGGCTCGGCGGCAAGCGGCTCGGCATCATCGGCATGGGCCGGATCGGCCAGGCGGTGGCGCGCCGGGCCCGCGCCTTCGGCCTGTCGGTGCATTACCACAACCGCAACCGGGTGCACCCGGAGGTGGAGGCCGAGCTGGACGCCACCTTCTGGCCCAGCCTGGACCAGATGCTGTCGCGGATGGACATCGTCTCGGTCAACTGCCCGCGCACCCCGGCGACCTTCCACCTGCTGTCGTCTCGGCGGCTGAAGCTGCTGCGCCGCGACGCGCTGATCGTGAACACCTCGCGCGGCGAGGTGATCGACGAGACGGCGCTGGCGCAGATGCTGAAGCAGGGCGAGCTGGCGGGGGCCGGGCTCGACGTGTTCGAGCGCGAGCCGAACGTCAACCCGAAGCTGCTGAAGCTGGCCAACGTGGTGCTGCTGCCGCATATGGGCTCGGCGACCCTCGAGGGCCGCATCGATATGGGCCAGAAGGTGATCGTCAACATCCGCAGCTTCGTCGACGGCCATGTGCCGCCGGACCGGGTGCTGGAGACGGAGTTTTAAGACCTATCCACGACGGGCCCTGACCACGACGGCGCGCCGCAGATGCTTGTTCAGCTCCGGAACGCGGTCGGCCGCCAGCCGCCAGGGGCTGCCGTCGAGAGGACCTGAAAGGTTCAGGACGGCGATCCCGGGGACGACGAAGCTGACGAGCGCCGCGCCCCCGGCGTCGGCGAGCATCTTCTCGACGGCCACCGGATCATAGGGGAAAATCGTCAAGACCGGTCCGGCCGCCGGCGGCAGCGCCCGGAACCCGGCGGCTTCCATCCAGGCCAGCCCCGCCGCATCGACGCTGCAGCACAGCACCACGCCGCCGAAGCCGCCGCCCTGGATGCCAGTGTCGATCCACCAGTCGTTCTGCCAATCCTCGTAGCCGAAGATCATGCCCTCGAGGCGCTCGAAATCCTCGTTCCAGCCGCGGGGTCTCGCCGAGGCCTCGACGATCAGTTTCAGCGCCGGAATGCGCCACTCCTCGCCCTTCGGCGTGTAGTAGACGGTCCGGAAGCCGAGGAACTCCCCCATCGGGCGCCCGAACGGCTCGACGATCTCCTCGCGATGCAGCACGCCCTGCGCCACCCAATGGTCGAAGCGGTGCTCGCCGTCGAAGGTCATCGGAGGATATTCGTGTACCATGCGGGCCAGCTTCTTGCGGCCGTCCAGGAGGAGGGGAAGCTCGTAACCCGTGTGCACCAGATAAGGCGCGGTGTCGATCGAGTGCAGCCAGTGCAGGACATATTCACGGTCGGCGGTGTCCAACCCCGACAGTTCGAGCTCCGTCCCCGACGCTGCGGCGATCGCCGCCGCCTCATCCTCGTCGAGCCGATAGCCGTGATTGAGCTCCGGGTCGTTGTCGGCGGCGCTCCCGAGCAGCGAGCGGAGCCTGTCGAGATCGGGAGTTTCGAGTCGGATCAGGAAGACGGGACACCATTGCTCGCGATCGAACACGAACAGAAAGAGATCGTTGCGGTCGCGCTTCAGACGGCTCACTTCGACCATTCCCCTTGCTGTCATGCCCGGGCCTGACCCGGGCATCCAGAGAGCGTCAACATCCTCTGGATTGCCGGGTCAGGCCCGGCAACGACAGGGAGGAACAGGGAAGCAGCCTCTCACCCTGGCTTCACCGTCTGGTGCAGCGCGGCGATGGTCTGGGCGTCGAGTTTCAGCGCCAGAGCCAGCTGCTTCAGGAAGCGGCTTTCCTCCGGCGAATCCATGGTCACGGTCAGCAGCGCCGCGGTGTAGACCTGCGCGGCCTCCTGCGGCCCGCTGATCCCGGCCGCCAGTTGCTCCGGCGTCGCTGGGTTGTTCAGCTCCTGCTCGATGAACGCGCGCTCCTCCTCGTCCTCCTCGCCGAGATGGCCCTGGATCGCCGTGGCCTCGGCCTCGTCGATGGTGCCGTCGGCCGCCGCCGCCGCGATCATGGTGCGGATGATGCGGTGCGCGGTGTCCTGACCGATCAGGGGCGCCGCCTGGCCCCCGCCGCCGACCGAATCGGCCATGTCGAGGAAGCCGCCGCCAGCCCCTCCACTCACGCCTGGAGCCGGGGTTGCCGCCGGGCCGGTCGGCGCCGTCTGGCGCGCGTCGTCCGAGCCGCCAAGGCCGGCCAGCAGGCCGCCACCTCCGCCGCGGTTCTGCAGCGCCTGCATGGCGACCGTGGCGATGATCGCCATCAGCCCGCCGCCCAGGCCTCCACCAAGGCCGCCGCCGCCCCGGCTCTGGCCGCCTGTGAGACCGCCGAGAATGTCGCCGAGCCCGCCGCCCGATGAGCCGCCGCCGCCCAGGCCCTCGAGCAGCCCGCCGAGCCCGCCCAGGCCGCCACCCGATCGACCCGCCGGCGCGGCGGCCATGCCGCCCCCGCCCAGCACCTGGCTGAGGATGCCGCCGATATCGACGCCACCGGCCCCGCCACCAGAGGAGCGGCCCATGCCGCTCTGCGCCAACGCACCCAAGAGCTTGTCGAGATCCATCGTCTCTCTCCCTCGGTTCGTGGCGACGGCATCGCCTGCCGGCCGTCGCGTCGTGATGCCAGGATGCGGCTAGGGACAATCTTGCCGGAAGGGGAGGTGCTCGGCGAGGTCTTCGATGCCGGCCTCGACCGCGCGGGTCTCGCGGACCAGGAAATCGGCCACGGCGCGGCGGAAGCCGGGGTCGCGGATCCAGTGCGCGCTGTAGGTGCGCACCGGGCGGTAGCCGCGCATCACCTTGTGCTCGCCCTGCGCCCCGGCCTCGACCCGCTTCAAGCCGCGGGCGATGGCGAAGTCGATCGCCTGGTAGTAGCAGGCCTCGAAATGCAGGAAGGGATAGTCGCGGCCGTCGCAGCCCCAGTTGCGGCCGTAGATCGTGTCGCTGCCGATCAGGTTCAGGGCGCCGGCGATCCAGCGTCCGTCCTTCTCCGCCATCACCAGCGCGACCCGGTCGGCCATGGTCTCGCCGATCCGGGCGAAGAACTCGCGGGTCAGATACGGGTCGCCCCATTTCCGGTCGCTGGTGTTGCGGTAGAAGCGAAAGAAGGCGTCCCAGTGCCGGGGCTTCAGGTCGTCGCCGGTCAGCACGGTCAGGCGGATGCCGCCCTCGACCGCGCGCTGCCGCTCCTTGCGGATGTCCTTGCGCCGGCGGCTGTTCAGCGTGGCCAGGAAGTCGTCGAAGCTGGCGTAGCCGTCATTCTCCCAATGGTACTGCTCGCCGATTCGCTGCAGCCAGCCGGCCGCGCCGAAGCGCGACCAGTCGGCCTCGGTCGGGAAGGTGACGTGGACGGAGGAGACCTTGTGCGCCAGCGCCGCCTGTTCCAGCCCGTGGATCAGCAGGTCGGCGGTCTGGGCCGGGGCGCCGGGGCGGACCAGCAGGCGGGGGCCGGTGACCGGGGTGAAGGGCACGGCCGATTGCAGCTTCGGATAGTAATCGCCGCCCGCCTGCTCATAGGCCCGAGCCCAGCTGTGGTCGAAGACGTATTCGCCCTGGGAATGGCCCTTGAGGTACAGCGGCACGGCGCCGAGCAGGCGGCCGTCCGGCTCCTCCAGCACCAGATGCTGGGGCAGCCAGCCGGCCTCGGCGGTGGCCGACCCGCTCTGTTCCAGCGCCGACAGGAAGGCGTGCGACAGGAACGGGTTGTCCGGCCCGGCGCAGGCGTCCCAGGCGTCGCCGTCGAGGACCGAGATATCGGCGACCAGCTTGAGGCTTGCCTCCGGAGCGCCGTCGGGCATGGGATCGCTCTCTCGCATGTGCGAAAGCCCTAATCTGGTCCCGACGCCGGGCGGGGGCAAGCGTCGCGGCCTGGTCGCCGCGTGACAATCGGGCGCTGCCCGTCAGCCCGGCACGGTTCCGGGCGGCAGGGCGGCGGCGTGGGCGGCGATGGCGCCGGCGGTGGTGATCCAGACGTCGCTGCGCCGGGCGGCGATATGAGCCAGGGCGCGGCGCAGCTGGCGCAGCCGGTAGGGCTGGCCGACGATGTAGGGATGCAGCGCCACGCCCATCACCAGGGCCTGGCCGTGCGCCTGCTGCTCCAGCATCTCGTCGAACTGGCCGATCACCATGTCGGCGAAGGCGTCGGCGTTCATCTTGCGCGCCACGATCGCCGGGATGTCGTTCAACTCCTGCGGATAGGGCACCGACAGGATGCGCCCCACCCGGGTGCGCATCCACACCGGCTGATCGTCATGGCACCAGTCCAGCAGGTAGTCGTAGCCCGCCTCCTGCAGCAGGTCGGGGGTGCGCAGGCTCTGCGAGATCCAGGGGCCGAGCCAGCCTTTCGGCGGCGCGCCGGCATGGCGGGCGATGGCGTCGGTGGCGTGGCGGATCAGCGCCGCCTCCTCCGCCTCCGGCAACACGCCCTGGCGTTCGGAGTTGCTGTGGCCGTGGCCGACGATCTCGTCGCCGCGGGCCTGGAAGGCGGCCGGCAGCTCCGGGCAATGGTCGTAGATCGACGCGTTGACGATGGCGGAGCAGGGCAGGGCCAGCCGGTCGAACAGCTCCAGCAGGCGCCAGGCGCCGACCCGGTTGCCGTAGTCGCGCCAAGCGTAGTTCAGCACGTCCGGCTGCGGCCCGCCCGGTGCCAGCTCGGCCCCCAGCCCGTCGCCGAAGGCGAAATGCTCGAGGTTGAGGCCGAGATAGACGGCGAGGCGCGTCCCGTCCGGCCAGGCCGTGTCCGGCCGGCGGGTGATCGCGCTGTAGCCGTAGCGGTCATGGCCCGCCAGCGGCGTCCCGACCATCGGGCGGATCAGGCCAAGCCGGGCCGGGTGGCGAAGGGCGCCTCGGTCTTGGTCCGGATCTCCTCGACCGTGACGCCGTCGGCGACCTCGGTCAGGGTCAAGCCCTGCGGCCCGATCTCGAACACGCCGAGCTCGGTGATCACCAGGTCGACCACGGCCTTGCCGGTCAGCGGCAGGTCGCAGGCGTTCAACAGCTTCGGCGTCCCGTCCTTGGCGTTGTGCTCCATGATCACGACGACGCGCTTGACGCCGGCGACCAGGTCCATCGCCCCGCCCATCCCCTTCACCATCTTGCCGGGGATCATCCAGTTGGCGAGGTCGCCCTCCTTCGACACCTGCATGGCGCCGAGGATCGACAGGTCGATATGGCCGCCGCGGATCATGGCGAACGAATCGGCCGAGCTGAAATAGCTCGACTGCGGCAGCTCGGTGATCGTCTGCTTGCCGGCGTTGATCAGGTCCGGGTCCTCCTCGCCCTCATAGGGGAAGGGGCCCATGCCGAGCATGCCGTTCTCGCTCTGCAGCGCCACGGTGATGCCGTCGGGGATATAGTTCGCCACCAGCGTCGGGATGCCGATGCCGAGATTGACGTAGAAGCCGTCCTCCAGCTCCTTCGCGGCGCGGGCGGCCATCTGCTCACGGGTCCAGGCCATGGTCTGTCTCCTGTCCTCAGGCCGCGCGCGGGCGGGTGGTGCGCTGCTCGATGCGCTTCTCGTAATCCTTGCCCTGAAGGATGCGCTTCACATAGATGCCGGGGGTGTGGATCTGGTTGGGGTCCAGCCCGCCTACATCGACCAGCTCCTCGACCTCGGCGACCGTCACCTTGGCGGCGGTGGCCATCATCGGGTTGAAGTTCCGGGCGGTCATCCGGTAGATCAGGTTGCCCTCGGTGTCGCCCTTCCAGGCCTTGACGATGGCCAGGTCGGCGAACAGCCCGCGCTCCATCACATACTGCGCGCCGTCGAACTCGCGCACCTCCTTGCCGTCGGCGACGATGGTGCCGACGCCGGTCTTGGTGAAGAAGGCGGGGATGCCGGCGCCGCCGGCGCGGATGCGCTCGGCCAGGGTGCCCTGCGGGTTGAACTCCAGCTCCAGCTGGCCGGACAGGTACTGCTGGGCGAACAGCTTGTTCTCGCCGACATAGGACGAGATCATCTTCTTGATCTGGCCGCGATCGAGCAGCTTGCCGAGGCCGACGCCGTCGATGCCGCAATTGTTCGAGATCACGGTCAGGCCGGTCACGCCGCTCTCGGCGATGGCGTCGATCAGCTTCTCGGGGATGCCGCACAGGCCGAAGCCGCCGGCCATCACCATCATCCCGTCGCGGAGCACGCCGGCCAGCGCCGCCGTGGCATCCGGATAGACCTTCTTCATCCCGTCACTCCCCGTCAGGCATCACTGGGCGCCGAGGGACTAAAGCGGGGCGGCGGGCGCGAGTCAATCGAGGCCGCGCCGCACCCGGGCCGGTTTGCGGCAGGGGCCGCAGGCCGACCCTGCGACTGCGACGAAGGTCGAATCTGTGACGCCAATCCTGCTGGATGCTTCTTGCCATCATCTGTGACAAGCTGTGACTTTGTTGCGCATCGAACGACGCCGGCCGAAGCGTCCCACGCGCCCAACAGGGGGAGGTTTTCAATGACTGTCCATGATCGGGATTCCACGCCGCCGGTCGCGGCATCGAACGGGTCGCGCCGCCGCTTTCTGGCCGGCGCGGCCGTGGCCGCCGCGGCGACCGTCGCCGCGCCGGCCATCGTCAAGGCGCAGGGGCCGGTGCATATGCGCTGGCAGAGCACCTGGCCCTCGAAGGACATCTTCCACGAATTCGCGCAGGACTTCGCCAAGAAGGTCAACGACATGACCGGCGGCGAGCTGGCCATCGAGGTGCTGCCGGCCGGCGCCGTGGTGCCGGCCTTCGGCCTGCTCGACGCGGTGTCGCAGGGCACGCTCGACGGCGGCCACGGCGTGATGGTCTACCACTACGGCAAGCAGACGGCGCTCGCGCTGTGGGGATCCGGCCCCGGCTTCGCCATGGACGCCAACACGCTGCTGGCCTGGCACAAATACGGCGGCGGCAAGGAGCTGCTGGAGAAGCTCTACGCCTCGATCGGCGCCAATGTCGTCTCCTTCCCCTACGGGCCGATGCCGACCCAGCCGCTGGGCTGGTTCAAGAAGCCGATCGCCAAGGTCGAGGATCTGCAGGGCCTGAAGTTCCGCACCGTCGGCATCTCGATCGATGTGTTCACCGCCCTCGGCGCCGCGGTCAACGCGCTGCCGGGCGGCGAGATCGTCTCGGCGCTGGACCGCGGCCTGCTCGACGCCGCCGAGTTCAACAACGCCTCGTCCGACCGCACCCTCGGTTTCCCCGACGTGTCGAAGATCTGCATGCTGCAGAGCTATCACCAGAATGCCGAGCAGTTCGAGATCATGTTCAACAAGGCCAAGTACGATGCCTTGCCCGACAAGATGAAGGCCATCATCGGCAGCGCGGTCGAGGCGGCGTCGCAGGACATGCAGTGGAAGGCGATCGATCGCTACTCGAAGGACTACGGCGAGCTGCAGACCAAGGACGGGGTCAAGTTCTACAAGACGCCGGAAGCGATCCTGAAGCGGCAGCTCGAGGTCTATGACGAGGTGGTGAAGAAGAAGGCCGGGGAGAACCCGCTGTTCAAGGAGATCCTGCAATCGCAGATCGCCTTCGCCCAGCGGGCGACGCGATGGGAGCAGGACACCGTCGTCAACCGGCGTCTGGCCTTCGACCACTATTTCGGCGCGAACGCGGCAGCCAGCAAGATCTGATCCCGCAGCGGAGCCGGCGCCGTCGGACAGGTCCGGCGGCGCCGTGTTTTCGTCCGAACCCTCCGGCAGCGGGCTGCACCGTATGAGCCTCCAGCGATTCCTGCATCTGGTCGACGGCGTCAGCACCTGGGTCGGCAAGGCCGCGGCGTGGCTGATCATCGGGCTGATGGCCCTGATCTGCGTCGAGGTCTTCAAGCGCTACCTGCTGAACGCGCCGACGGCGTGGATCTTCGACGCCAGCAACATGTTCTACGGCAGCCTGTTCATGCTGGCCGGGGCCTACACCCTGGCCCAGAACGGCCATGTCCGCGGCGACTTCCTGTACGGCTCGATGCGGCCGCGGACCCAGGCGTCGTTCGACCTGGTGCTCTACGTCCTGTTCTTCCTGCCCGGCATCGCCGCCCTGGTCTATGCCGGGTACAGCTATGCGGAGCTGTCCTGGCGGATCAACGAGCACTCGACCGTCACCGCGGAAGGGCCGCCGATCTATCATTTCAAGGCGGTGATCCCGGTGGCCGGCGCGCTGGTGATGCTGCAGGGCCTGGCCGAGATCCTGCGCTGCATCGCCTGCCTGCGCACCGGGGCCTGGCCCAGCCGGCTCAAGGACGTCACCGAGATCGACGTGGTCGAGGAGCAGCTGGCGCAGAGCGAGCATGTGGACGAGGCGACGCGCCGCGACGCGATCGAGCGGGCGCAGAAGATCGACGAGACGGCGCGCCAGCGCGGGCAGGGGGGAGATCTGCAGACATGAGCGACGGGGCGCTCGGACTCGCGATGCTGGGGCTCATCGTGGTCGTCATCATGATGGGCTTCCCGACGGCCTTCACGCTGATGGGCCTCGGCATGTTCTTCGGCTTCTACGCCTTCTTCGACCCGTCCGAGCCGTGGTGGGACAACCGGGTGTTCGACCTGATGGTCCAGCGCGCCTACGGGGCGATGACCAACGACGTCCTGGTGTCGATCCCGCTGTTCGTGCTGATGGGCTATGTGATGGAGCGCGGGGCGCTGGTGGACAAGATGTTCTACAGCATCCAGCTCTCCGCCCGGCGGGTGCCGGCCTCGCTCGCCGTCGCCACGCTGATCGTCTGCACCTTCTGGGGCATCGCCAGCGGCCTGGTCGGCGCCGTCGTGGTGCTGATGGGGGTGATCGCGCTCAACCCGATGCTGCGCGCCGGCTACGACGTCCGGCTCGCCACCGGCGTGATCACCGCCGGCGGCACGCTCGGCATCCTGATCCCGCCCTCGGTGATGATCATCGTCTACGCCGCGGTGGCCGGGCAGTCGGTGGTCAAGCTCTACGCCGCGGCGATGTTCCCGGGCTTCTTCCTGGCCCTGCTGTACCTCGTCTACATCATCGGCTGGGCGCTGCTGCAGCCGAAGGTCGCGCCGCGCCTGCCGGAGGACCAGACCCGGGTGCCGGTGCCGGGCTGGATGCGGGCCTTCCAGGCCGCCTATTCGCGCAACATGCTGGTCGGGCTGGCCAAAGCCCTGGTCTCGCCGTCCCGGGCGGCCGCGCTCGACACCGGGACGGGGCGCCTGACCTATGGCCGCCTGACCGGCAATTTCGGCACCGCGCTGGTGCCGCTGGTGCTGACCGCGCTGACCCTCGTCGCGATCTGGTGGTACGTCGTGATCTACCCGCAGTCGTCGGCCGAGGCGGAGGCGGTGCCGGAAGGGCTGGAGCAGCTCGGCGCGCCGGTCGCGACCGCGGCGCCGGCCACCGGTGCGGAACTCGGGCCGGGCAACGGCTTCTACATCGTCTTCGGCGTGGTGGCCCTGGCCGCGGCGGTGATGCTGTTCCGCTACTACCGGCGCATGACGGCCGAGCGCTTCGAGATGCTGAAGCTGCTGGCCTCGTCGGTGATGCCGCTCGCCATCCTGACCGTCCTGGTGCTGGCGGTGATCCTGTTCGGCATCACCACGGCGACCGAATCCGCCGCGGTCGGCGCCGCCGGCGCCTTCCTGCTGGCGCTGCAGGCCCGGACCCTGAACTGGAAGCGGACCAAGGAGGCGGTGTTCCTGACGGCCAAGACCACCGCCATGGTGTGCTGGCTGTTCGTCGGCTCGGCGCTGTTCTCCGCCGTGTTCGCGCTGCTCGGCGGGCAGGCGCTGATCGAGCACTGGGTGCTGTCGCTCGACCTGTCGCCGGTCCAGTTCATGATCCTGTCGCAGGCGATCATCTTCCTGCTCGGCTGGCCGCTGGAATGGACCGAGATCATCATCATCTTCGTGCCGATCTTCCTGCCGCTCCTGAAGCATTTCAGCATCGACCCGGTGCTGTGGGGCGTGCTGGTGTTCGTCAACCTGCAGGCCGCGTTCCTGTCGCCGCCGGTGGCGATGTCGGCCTTCTACCTGAAGGGCGTGGCGCCGGCGCATGTCACCCTCAACCAGATCTTCGCCGGCATGATGCCGTACATGCTGGTCGTGATCCTGTGCATGGTGCTGATGTATCTCTGGCCCGGCATCGTGCTGTGGCTGCCGGAGTATCTGTACGGCAACTGAGGGCCGTCAGATCTCCAGATGCGAGCCCAGCTCGACCGCGCGGTTGGCCGGGATGCGGAAGAACTCGGTGGCGCTCAGCGCGTTGTTCGACATCAGGATGAACAGCCATTCCTGCCACGGCGGCAGCTCCGGCCGCGGCGACGGCACGAAATACTCCCGGCTCATGAAGAAGGAGGTGTCGGCCATGTTGAAGCCGAGGCCCTTGGCGGCGCAGGCGGCCAGCGCCCGCGGCACGTCCGGCTGCTGCTGGAAGCCGTAGCGCACGATCACCGTGTAGAAGCCGTCGCCGAGATCCTTGATCTCTATGCGCTGGTCGTCGTCGACCCGCGGCTCGTCCGTGGTCTCGACCTTCAGCAGCACCACGCGCTCATGGATGATCTTGTTGTGCTTCAGGTTGTGCAGCAGGGCGAAGGGGATGACACCGACATTGCCGGTCATGAAGATGCCGGTGCCGGGCACCCGGTGCGCCCGCTTGTACATCTTGCCCTCGACGAAGGTCGCGAGCGGGATGGCGTCGCGATAGCGCCGCCGGTACAGGATCTCGCGGCCCTTGCGCCACACCCACATCAGCGTCGTCAGCGCCACCGCCAGCACCAGCGGGAACCAGCCGCCATGCAGGATCTTGATGGTGTTGGCGCCGAAGAAGGCCAGGTCGATGGCCAGGAACACGGCGAACAGCGGCAGCGCGGCCCAGCGGCTCCAGCCCCAGCGGTGGCGGGCGACCAGATAGGCCAGCACGCTGGTCACCGCCATGGTGCCGGTCACGGCGATGCCGTAGGCCCCGGCCAGCGCGCTGGAGGAGCCGAAGCCGACCACCAGGATGACCACCGCGGCGTAGAGCGACCAGTTGATCCGCGAGATGTAGATCTGGCCCTTCTCCTCGGCCGAGGTGTGGCGCACCTCCAGCCGCGGCATGTAGCCGAGCTGGGCCGCCTGCTGGCTGACCGAGAAGGCGCCGGAGATCACGGCCTGGGAGGCGATCACCGTGGCCATGGTGGCCAGGATCACCATCGGGTACAGGCCCCAGGAGGGGGTCAGCAGGTAGAAGGGCGATTCGATTGCCGCCGGGTTTTCGATCAGCAGCGCGCCCTGGCCGAAATAGTTCAGCAGCAGGGCCGGCCAGACGAAGCCGAGCCAGGCGATGCGGATCGGGCCGCGGCCGAAATGGCCCATATCGGCATACAGCGCCTCGCCGCCGGTGACCGCCAGCACCACCGAGCCGAGCACGACGATCGCGGCCCAGGGGTTGGTGGCGAACAGCTCGACCGCGTGGTTCGGCCAGATCGCCGCCAGCACGTCGGGGCGGTTCACGATCTGGGCCGCGCCGAGCAGGCCGATGACCAGGAACCAGAGGCACATGATCGGGCCGAAGGCCGACCCGACCTTGGCCGTGCCATGGGCCTGGACCATGAAGATCAGGGTCAGGATGACCAGCGTCAGCGGGATGATGTAGGGGTCGAAGACCGGCGTCGCGATCTTCAGGCCCTCCACGGCGCTGAGCACCGAGATCGCCGGGGTGATCACGCCGTCGCCGTAGAACAGCGCCGCGCCGATGATGCCCATCAGCACGATGAAATGGCCCCATTTCTTGCCGCGGCGCGACCGGAAGGCCAGGGCGGTCAGGGCCAGCACGCCGCCTTCGCCGCGGTTGTCGGCGCGCATCACGAAGGAGACGTATTTGATCGTGATGATCAGCGTCGTCGCCCAGAAGATCAGCGACAGCACGCCCAGTACCGCCCCCTCGGAGACGCCGGGCGCCCCGGGGTGGGTGAAGCATTCCCGGATGGTGTAGAGCGGGCTGGTGCCGATATCGCCATACACGACGCCGATCACGCCGAGCAGCTTGGGGGCGAGCGATTGGCTGTCGCGCGAGTCGGTTGCGAGGGTCGTCATCGCGCCTTCCTAGTCGGATGGCGCGCCGTCGACAACCCGGCCGTTGCTGGCATGCCCATCGCCCCTTCGCTGCCCTCGGTGCCGAGGGTGCGGGGATCGCGGCGCCGAGGCAAGCCCCGGCTGCGGTCGGTCCCGGTCAGCAGCGCTCAGATGCAGCGGCCGCCGTCGACTTCCAGCGCCACGCCGGTGACCATCGACGCCTCGTCCGAGGACAGATAGAGGGCGGCGTTGGCGATGTCCTCGGGCGTGCTCATCCGGCCGAGCGGGATGGTGGCCAGGAACTGGGCCCGCCGCTCCGGCGTGTCCTCGCCGAGGAAGGTCGAGGTCAGGCCGGTCTGGCCCAGCACCGGGCACAGGCAGTTGACCCGGATCTTCGGCGCCAGCTCGACCGCCATCGATTTGGTGGCGGTGATCACCGCGCCCTTCGAGGCGTTGTACCAGGTCAGGCCGGGCCGCGGCCGCAGCCCCGCGGTCGAGGCGATGTTGAGGATCGAGCCGCCCTTGGCCGAGAGATGCGGCGCGGCGTGCCGGACCGACAGGAAGATCGCCTTCACATTGACCGCGAAGATGCGGTCGAACTCGTCCTCGGTGACCTCGGCCATCGGCTTGTTGCGATGGGTGTAGCCGGCATTGTTGACGACGATGTCGAGCCCGCCGAAGGCCTCGACCGCGGTGGCGATGGCGACCGCGGTGTCGGCGTCGCGCGACACGTCGGTGCGGACGAAGCGGGCGGCGTTCGGCCGCACCTCGTTCAGCGCCACGGCCACCGCCTCGCCGGCTTCCGTCGACAGATCGGCGATCAGCACGTTGGCGCCTTCCCGCACGAAGCGCTCGGCGATGCCCTTGCCGAAGCCTGACGCCGCGCCGGTGACGATGGCCACCTTGCCTTCGAGCCGCATGCCCTGTCCCTCTGTCCTGGTCGTGCCGCGGGAGGGGCGCCGCTCGATGCCTGGCGCCCGGCCCGCCGTTTCTTCCGGTGAAGTCCCGGACCGTCGAATGGCGGGACTATAGGGGCAGGCCGGCCGGGGCAGCAGGCGAATGTCCGCCGAGGAGGTATGAGCCGGGCGCGGATCTTCAGTCGGCGCCCGGAGTGCCGGCGGCGCCATGGCTCCACTGCACGGGCCTCCAGGATGGTATCCGCCCGATCCACTCCGCCCGCCCGAAAGAACCGATCCGGGTTCGGAGCAAATTCAGTAGAATGCTGCCTTTCCGGGAGGGGGCGCATCCTTCATTCGGATGACGCCGACGGCAAGGGCCGAGAGCAGACTGACCGAAGCCGCCGCGCCCTGCCGCGAATCGCCGCGGCGACGGACACTCCGCGGCTCGGGAGGCTTCCTCGTGGTTGCGATCAACACCAGCGCCGTCGCGCGCATCTCGCTGTCGGACGGCGGCATCCCAGGCAACAATGGGTCATTTGTCCCGGCCCTGTCGGCCGACGGCCGTTTCGTCGTCTTCGAGAGCAACGCCAGCAACCTGGTCGCCGGCGACAGCAATGGCGTTGCGGACATCTTCCTGCGCGACACCCTGACCGGCGCCACCACCCGTCTCTCCGCCGCCGGCGACGGCACCGAGGGGAACTCAGGCTCCTTCCGCGCGCTGGTCTCCGCCGACGGCCGCTTCGTCGTCTTCGAGAGCTTCGCCAGCAACCTGGTCGCCGGTGACAGCAACAACGTTCGCGACATCTTCCTGCGTGACACCCTGACCGGCGCCATCACCCTCGTCTCCGCCGCCGGCGACGGCACCCAGGGAAACTCAGTCTCCCTCGCCGCGCAGGTCTCCGCCGACGGCCGCTTCGTCGTCTTCGAGAGCTACGCCAGCAACCTGGTCGCCGGCGACAGCAACGGCGTTTCCGACATCTACCTGCGCGACACCCTGACCGGCACCACCACCCGTCTCTCCGTCGGCCTCGGCGGGGCGCAGGCGAACGGGAGTTCGTTCTCCGCCGCGATCTCGGCCGACGGCCGCTTCGTCACCTTCTCGAGCTTCGCCAGCAACCTGGTGGCCGGCGACACCAACGGCGCGACCGACGTCTTCCGGGTCTCGCTGGCGGCGTCGGGCGCGGCCGATTGGATGGTGGGGTCGGACGGCAACGACGCCATCTCCGGCCTCGGCGGCAGCGACATCCTCGCCGGCGGCCTCGGCGACGACCTGCTGGGCGGCGGCACCGGCGCCGACACCCTCGACCTG
>NZ_JBQJIK010000119.1:0-16284 GCF_052078665.1 Inquilinus sp. CA228
ACGGCACCAGGTCGCCCTCGACCTCGCTCGGGTTGACGAAATGGGTCATGCCGAAGCGCTCGCCCCATTCCTTCTTCGAGTTGTTCAGGTCGACGCCGATGATCATGTCGGCCCCGGCCAGGCGCAGCCCCTGGATCACGTTCAGGCCGATGCCGCCGAGCCCGAACACGATCGCGGTCGCGCCCTCCTCGACCTTCGCCGTGTTGATCACGGCACCGATGCCGGTCGTCACGCCGCAGCCGATGTAGCAGATCTTGTCGAACGGCGCGTCCGGGTTGACCTTGGCCAGCGCGATCTCCGGCAGCACCGTGAAGTTCGAGAAGGTCGAGCAGCCCATGTAGTGGAAGATCTTCTCCTTCCCGATCGAGAACCGGCTGGTGCCGTCCGGCATCAGCCCCTGCCCCTGGGTGGCGCGGATCGCCGTGCACAGGTTGGTCTTGCGCGACAGGCAGGACGGGCACTGCCGGCATTCCGGCGTGTACAGCGGGATCACATGGTCGCCCTTGGCCAGGCTGGTCACGCCAAGCCCGACATCGACGACGATGCCCGCGCCCTCATGCCCCAGGATCGACGGGAACAGCCCTTCCGGATCCGCCCCCGACAGCGTGAACTCGTCGGTGTGGCAGATCCCGGTCGCCTTGATCTCGACCAGCACCTCGCCGAACTTCGGACCCTCCAGGTCCACCTCCAGGATCTCCAGCGGCTTCCCTGCGGCGACGGCTACGGCGGCACGCGTCTTCATCTTCCGGCTCCTCGCGAATCGTCGGGCGAAACCCTAGCGGACAGGTCGGCCCAGTCCCAGGCCCGACATGCCGCGGTTACGCCCGATAACCTGAAGTTCAGGCCTCCGTCGCTTTCGTGCCTTGTCAGGAGCGACGGCCGCCTGCCCAAATCGCGACCGGCGGGGCGGAACGTTCCCGCGAGACGCTTGAGGCAGGACGGCGACAGAAGCACGGCCCGGCCGGACCGGGACCGCGGCGCCGCCTCGGCGGGGGGATCACAGATCTGGGGGATCGCATGAGCTTTCTGAACAAATCGGCCATGGCCCTGGCCCTGTGCCTGGCGGTATCCGCCGGCGCAGTGTCCGGCCCAGCGGCGGCTGAGACGGTGCTGAACCGCGGCTTCGGCAGCGCGCCGTCGACCCTCGACCCGCAGTTGAACACCGGCGCGCGCGAGAACTACATCGTCGCCGACCTGTTCGAGGCGCTGCTGGTGCTGGACCCGCAGGGCAACCCGCAGCCCGGCGCGGCGGAAAAGTGGGAGACCAGCGCCGACGGCCTGACCTGGACCTTCCATCTGCGGCCGGGGCTGAAATGGTCGAGCGGCGACCCGATGGTGGCGGGCGATTTCGTGCGCGGCATCATCCGCGCACTCGATCCGGCGATGGCCTCGAACCACGCCTACTATCTGACCTCGGTCCTGCCGATCAAGAACGGCAAGCCGTTCAACGAGGGCACGCTGAAGGATACGAGCCAGCTGGGCGCCGCGGCCCCGGACGACCGCACGGTGGTGCTGACGCTCGACTACCCGATGCCGGACGCGCCCTATATCCTCGACTTCCACACCACGGCGCCGGTGCACGAGCCGAGCCTGAAGGCCGCCGGCAACAAGCTGGACTACACCAGGCCGGAGCTGTTCGTCGGCAACGGCGCGTACATGCTGAAGGAATACGTGCCGCAGTCGAAGGTGGTGCTGGTCAAGAACCCGAACTACTGGGATGCGGCCAACGTCAAGATCGACACGGTCGTCTACCACGTCACCGAGGACGCCTCGACCGAGCTGAAGCGCTACCTGGCGGGCGAGCTGGACTCGACCATCACGGTGCCGGTCGAGCAGTTGGAGAAGCTGAAGGCCGAGCGGCCGCAGGAGCTGCACCAGAACCCGACGCTGGGCATGAAGTATCTGAGCTTCCAGCCCGATGCCGGCCCGCTGTCCGACATCCGCGTGCGCAAGGCGCTGGCCTACGCCATCGACCGCGACTTCCTGCAGGAGCGGATCGAGAAGGCCGGCAACGTGCCGATGTATACTTTCTCGATCAACCAGGACCCCAGCTACAAGCCCGGCAAGGTCGAGGAGGCGGGGCTGAGCAAGGAAGAGCGCCTGGCCGAGGCGAAGAAGCTGCTGGCCGAGGCCGGCTATGGCCCGGACAAGCCGCTGGAGATCGAGATCATCGGCCCGTCCAGCGCCGCCAGCAAGCGGCGGGTCGAGGGCATCGTCGCGATGTGGAAGCAGAATCTCGGCGTCCGCACCAAGCTGGACCTGACCGAGGTCAAGACCTGGCTGGAAAAGCTGCACACCGGCACCTGGCAGGTCTGCATGGACAGCTATGGCGGCGACTATCCCCAGGCCAAGACCTGGCTGGACTCGCTGCGCTACACCGGCACGCCCAGCTACCACTGGAAGGACGACGAATACGAGAAGCTGATGGACCAGGCCAACGCCGCCGCCGCGGACAAGGCCAAGTTCTACGAGATCCTGGGCCAGGCCGAGCAGCGCATGCTGGACCAGTACGTGTTCATCCCGATCACGGTGTCGAGCGACAACCTGCTGGTCCAGACCTACGTCAAGGGCTGGGGCGCCAACCCGATCGGCCATCCGATGTCGAAGTATCTGAGCATCGAGAAGTAAGGCCGGAGTCCTTCGATCGACACCCCCTCCCCCTACCCCCTCCCGCGGGGGGAGGGGGAGGATCTCAATAGGGTCGCGCGGGAAAGCGGGCCACAGGGGAGCCACCAGGGCCGATGGTCTTGTCCGTCCTTCGCCGCATGCTGGGCAGCGTGCCGACGCTGTTCGCGCTGGCGACGATCACCTTCTTCGTCATCCGCTTCGCGCCGGGCGGTCCTTTCGACGACGACAAGAAGCTGCCGCCGGCGCTGATCGCCCGGATGGAGGCGCAGTTCCATCTGAACGAGCCGCTGTGGCAGCAATATCTGCGCTTCCTGGGCGATGTCGCGCGGCTCGATTTCGGCCAGTCGATGTACTACCGCGAATACACGGTGACGCAGCTGATCGGCCACGGCCTGCCGATCTCGCTGCAGATCGGGCTGTGGGCGACGCTGCTCTACGCCGTCGCCGGTGTCACCCTGGGCGTGGTCGCGGCGCTGCGGCGCAACGGCCCGCTCGACAACCTGGTCAGCGCCGTCGCCATGGGCGGCATCGTGGTGCCGACCTTCGTCATGGCGCCGATCCTGCAGATCGTCTTCGCCCTGATGCTGAGCCTGCTGCCGGTGGCCGGGTGGGACGGCGGGTGGCGGTCGATGGTGCTGCCGGTGGTGGCCATGGCACTGCCCAACATCGCCTATGTCGCCCGGCTGACCCGCGGCGCGATGATCGAGACGCTGCGCAGCAACTACATCCGCACCGCCCGCGCCAAGGGCGTGGGCGAATGGCGCGTCCTGACCCACCACGCCATCCGCGGCGCCATGATCCCGGTGATCGCCTATCTCGGCCCCGCCACCGCGGGGCTGATCACCGGGTCGATGGTGATCGAGACCATCTTCGCCGTGCCCGGCATCGGCCGCTACTTCGTCGAGAGCGCGATCAGCCGCGACTACACCATGGTGATGGGGGTCACCCTGGTCTATGGCGGCTGCATCATCCTGTTCAACATGGTGACCGACGTGGCGCAGATGCTGCTGGACCCGAGGTCGCGCGCATGACCGCCGCCGATCTCGCCGCGCCCGAGGAAGAGGGCGCCGAGGGCGTCAGCCCGCTGCGCGAGGCGCTGCGCCGGTTCCGCGCCAACCGGGCCGCCGTGGCCAGCCTGGTCGTGCTGGTGCTGATCGTGATCGTCTGCTTCGGCGGGCCGCTGCTGTACGGCTACGAGCCCGACGACGCCAATTTCGAGGCGATGAACGCGCCGATGGACCTGTTCTCGGCCTATCCCTTCGGCACCGACGATCTGGGCCGCGACCTGCTGCTGCGGATCATGGCCGGCGGCCAGGTGTCGCTGATCATCGGCCTGGTCGCCACGCTGATCGCGGTCGCCATCGGCGTCACCTGGGGATCGGTCGCCGGGTTCCTCGGCGGCGTGGTCGACCAGGTGATGATGCGCTTCGTCGACGTGCTGTACGGCATCCCCTACATCTTCCAGGTCATCCTGATCAGCATGGCGCTGGGGCGCGGCAGCACCGCCGTGATCATCGCCGTGGTGCTGTCGCTGTGGCTGACCCCGTCGCGCATCGTCCGCGCCCAGGCCATCGCCCTGCGCCACCGCGAGTTCATCGAGGCGGCGCGGGCCGGCGGCATGACCAAGCGCCAGATCGTGCTGAAGCACATCATGCCGAACTGCGTCGGCGTGGTGATCGTCTATTCCAGCCTGCTGATCCCGGACGTGATCCTGAGCGAATCCCTGCTCAGCTTCCTCGGCCTCGGCGTGCAGGCGCCGGAGACCAGCTGGGGCGTGCTGATCAGCGAGGGCCAGGCCAAGATCGAGACCGCCCCGCACATGCTGATCCTGCCCGGGCTGGCCCTGGCCCTGACCCTGTTCTGCATGAACTTCGTCGCCGACGGGCTGCGCGATGCCTTCGACCCCAATGAGCGCTGATCCTCTCCTCTCCGTCGAGGACCTGGCGATCCGCTTCCGGATGCGCCGGGGCGACGCCGTCGCCGTGGCCGGGGTCGACTTCACGGTCCGCCGCGGCGAGGTGTTGGGCATCGTCGGCGAGAGCGGGTCGGGCAAGAGCCAGATCCTGCTGTCGATCATGGGCCTCTTGGCCGGCAACGGCGCCGCCACCGGCCAGATCCGCTTCGAGGGGCAGGACCTGCTGGCGCTGGACCGGCGCGGGCTGGACCGGCTGCGCGGATCGGCCATGACCATGATCTTCCAGGACCCGATGACCTCGCTGAACCCCTATCACCGGGTCGGGGCGCAACTGACCGAGGTGCTGATCCGTCACCAGGGCATGCGCAAGAAGGAGGCCTGGGACAAGGCCACCCGGATGCTGGACCGGGTGAAGATCCCCGATCCGGCGAAGCGCATGCGGCAGTATCCGCACCAGCTGTCGGGCGGCATGCGCCAGCGGGTGATGATCGCCATGGCCCTCTTGTGCAACCCGCGCATCCTGCTGGCCGACGAGCCGACCACGGCGCTGGACGTCACCGTCCAGGCCCAGGTGCTGGACCTGCTGCGCGACCTGGTGCGCGAGCTGGGGACGGCGGTGATCCTGGTGACCCACGACCTCGGCGTCGTCGCCGAGATGTGCGACCGGGTGCTGGTGCTGTATGGCGGCAAGGTGATGGAGGCGGCGCCGGTCGACCCGCTGTTCGCGTCACCGGCTCATCCCTACACGCGCGGCCTGCTGGATTCGACGCCGGACCTGGAGGGCCGCGATGGCGAGCTGCGGGTGATCCCGGGCCAGCCGCGCGCCGCCGCGGGCGACCTGCCGGGCTGCCCCTTCGCCCCGCGCTGCGACCGAAGGGTCGAGGCCTGCACCGCCACAATGCCGCCGCTGCTCCCCGCCGCGAACGGCTTCGTCGCCTGCCACCGGCCGTTGCCGCAGCCCGCCGCCGTGCCGGAGCTGGTGCCATGATTCCGGTGCTGTCGGTCCGCAACCTGAAGGTCCATTTCCCGCTCTCGACCGGGCTGCTGGGCGGGCCGCCGCTGATGGTGAAGGCGGTGGACGACGTGTCCTTCGACCTGGCCCCCGGCGAGGTGTTGGCGATCGTCGGCGAATCCGGCTGCGGCAAGTCCACCCTGGGCCGAGCCGTGCTGAAGCTGATCCCGCCCACCGCCGGCACCATCGCCTGGAGCGGCAGCGACGTGACCGGCCTGCCCGAGGATGCGCTGCGGCCGCGGCGGCGGGACATGCAGATCATCTTCCAGGACCCGCTGGCCTCGCTGGACCCGCGCATGACCGTGGCGCAGATCATCGGCCGGCCGCTGCGCACCTTCCACCCCGAGCTGAAGCGGGCCGAGGTCGCGGCCCGGGTGAACGAGGCGATGCGCCAGGTCGGCCTGTCCCCTGCCCTGGCCCACCGCTACCCGCATGAGTTCTCCGGCGGCCAGTGCCAGCGCATCGGCATCGCCCGCGCCATCATCCTGCGGCCGAAGCTGATCGTCTGCGACGAGCCGGTGTCGGCGCTGGACGTCTCGATCCAGGCGCAGATCGTCAACCTGCTGATGCGGCTGCGGCGGGAGATGGGCATGGCGCTGATCTTCATCTCGCACAATATGAGCGTGGTGCGGCACATCAGCGACCGGGTGATGGTGCTGTATCTGGGGCGGGAGGCGGAGATCGCCGGCCGCGACGCCTTCTTCGCCCGGCCGCTGCACCCCTATGCCCAGGCGCTGCTCTCCGCCGTGCCGGTGCCGGACCCGGTGCGGGCGCGGCAGCGCCGGCGGGTGGTGCTGCAGGGCGACACGCCGTCGCCAATCAACCCGCCCTCCGGCTGCGCCTTCCGCACCCGCTGCCCGCATGCCGTCGACCTGTGTGCCCGGGCCGCGCCGGTGCTGCGCGACTTCGGCCCCGGCCACCGCGCCGCCTGCCACCGGATCGAGGAGCTGGCCGGCGTCCCGGCCTGACCCCGCCGCGCCCGCCATGCGTCCGGCGCCATATCTCGATCAGCCGCCGTTGGGGTAGCATTTCTGTCATGAGCATCGATCCCAGCTTCCTCGACCGCCTGATCGCCGCGCCGCGGCTGCTGTTCCCGGCCGCGTCGCCGGATGGGCGCTGGGTGGCCTGGCTGTGGAACGGCAAGGCCGAGGGCAACGGCCCCTGGGTCGCCCCGACCGCCGGCGATGCGCCGCCGCGCCTGCTGCTGGAGCCCTGGTCCGGCTGGGATTGCGAGAGCTTCAGCTGGGCGCCGGACAGCCTGGCGCTGATCGTCGCCCGCCGCCGCGACGGCGAGGAGCAGGTCGGGCTGCAGCGGGTGTGGCTCGACCCGGCGCGACCGGCGGAGGCGCTGCTGCCGGACCGGCCGGGCTACTACGTCTACACCGCCCAGCAGCACCCCGACGGGCGGCGGCTGGTCTATGCCGCCAGCCGCGACCCGGCCACCGGGCTGGGCGGCGACATCCTGCACCTGTACGAGCACGACATCGCGACCGGGGCGCAGCGCGCTTTGGCCTCGCCACTGCGGTCCTGCAAGCTGATGCCGAAGCTGGACCCGACCGGGCGCCGCATCCTGTATCTGCGCAACGACCACCACCCGAGCGGCCGGGCGCTGTGGGTCTACGACCTGGAGACCGGCGCGGACCGCGAGCTGTACAACCCCGGCGGCCCGGCCAAGGCCGAGGGCGTGTGGTCGCCGGACGGGCTTCGCGTGGCCTTCGTCGCCGAGGGGCCGTCGCACAAGCGGCTGGGGCTGATCGACCTCGCCACCGACGAGCTGCGCTGGCTGATCGATAGCCCAGCCATCCCGGTCGAGCATGTGCGCTGGCCGCCCCAGGCCGATGGCGACCTGCTGGTGGTGATCGAATCCAGCGCCGCGCGGGACGAGGCCGGGTTCCTGAGAGTCTCGACCGGCGCCTATGCCCCGGTGTTCCGCGGCGGCGACATCCTGCGGCCGATCGCGCCGCTGCCCGACGGCCGCTGGGTGGTGGAGCGCGGCCGGGCCACGGCGCCGACGTCGATCGTCACCCTGGCGGCCGAGGCGCCGGACCTCTTGACCGCGCATGAGCTGACGCCGCTGCCCGAGGGGTCGCTGCCCGACCCGGCGGAGCTGAGCCCGGCCGAGCCCTTCTGGTGGCATTCGATCGACGGGTTGCGCATCCAGGGCTGGCTCTACCGCGCCAAGGGCGAGGCCCGCGGCGCCGTGATCCATGTCCATGGCGGCCCGACCGCGCATTACGACGGCCGCTTCGATCCCATCCCGCAGGCGCTGTGCCGCGCCGGCTTCCATGTGCTGCAGCCGAACTATCGCGGCAGCACCGGGCTGGGCCTCGCCTTCCAGGAGGCGATCAAGGCCGATGGCTGGGGCGGGCGGGAGCAGGAGGACATCCGCACCGGCATCCTGGCGCTGATGAATGCCGGGCTGGCGCAGCCGGGCCGGGTCGGCATCACCGGCCTGTCCTATGGCGGCTATTCCGCCTGGTGGGCGATCACCCATTTCCCCCGTGAGATCATCGCGGCCTCGGCGCCGATCTGCGGCATGACCGACCTGGTCACCGACTACTGGACCACCCGGCCGGACCTGCGCCCCTATTCCGAGGCGATGATGGGCGGCACGCCGGACGAGTTGCCCGAGAAATACCGCGAGCGGTCGCCGATCCATGCCGTCGACCGGATCGAGGGGCGCTTGCTGATCATCCAGGGCCTGACCGACCCGAATGTGACGCCGGAGCATGTCGAGATCATGCGGGCGGCGCTGGACGCCCGCGGCATTCCCTATGAGACGCTGCTGTTCCCGGACGAGGGCCACGGCATCGTCAAGCCGGGCAACTGCCGGGTGCTGTATGAGCGGCTGATCGCCTTCTTCGCCGCGGCCTTCGGGCCAGGCGCCCCCTCCGGCCCGGGCACGTCGGCGGCCCTGGCTACGGCCGCCGACGGGTCGTGAGCGGCCCCGGTCAGGTCGGCTTGTAGTCGACGATCGAGGGCACCCCGACTCCACTGGGCGGCATGATGTTCACACCGCCCAGCGGGGCCATGTAGGTGTGGGTGCTGTGCTGCCCGCCGGCCTGGTCGACCCAGCTGGTGCCCAGGCTGCTGCAGGAGCCGGACAGCTGGGTGTTGGCCGCCGGCTGGGCGTAGCTGATGCCCTTCAGCTTGTTCTCGAAATGGGTCAGACCGTCGGTCACGAAGCCGGGCGGCGTCAGGTTGCAGGGCTGGTAGATCGTCGCCATGCCAGGCAGGTCCCACCAGGCGTGCGGGACGATGTCGTAGTCGTTCCAGTAGCGCAGCGAGTAGCTGAAGTCGGTGCCGAACAGCGTGGCGAAATCCGCGTTGCCGACGGTCGGCGCGGCGAAGGTGGCCGGCACGATCGGGGTGGTGATGCTGCCGAGGCTCTGCAGCCACGGCGCGACCACGGTGGTCAGGGCGCCGCCCAGGCTGTGGCCGGTGACGATCAGCACCGGCGACTGGTTCGCCGAATTGTTGAGATAGCTGGTCACGAAGTCCGACAGGCTCTGGCCGTTCGAGCTGAGCTTCTGGATGACGTCGAGGGCGGAGAGGGTGCCCTTGGCGATCCGCGCCGTGCTGGTCGGTGCCCAGGGCAGCGCCACCTGGTCGGGCACCCGCAGGTCCTCGAACAGCTGCTTGAGGATGCCCCAGGGGTCGTCGACATGGACGTCGGTGCCGCGCAGGCAGACGACCAGCAGCACCGGCACATTCGACGCCGCATCGGTGTAGGCGGCGGCATAGGCGAGGTTGCTGTCGTCCCAGTCCTTGGCCGGACCCCAGACGACGCTCCAGCTGCCGGTCGAGGGATCCGGCGCGCTTTCCCCCGGCGGCGGCACCGAGGGCATGGCCTCGGCGATCTGGTCGGTCTGGAAATACGAGATCTGGCACAGCTGCAGATAGCTGATCGCGAAGGGAGTGGCCGAAATGCCGCCCTCGCCGACGGCACCCTGCTTGATCTCCTGGGGTGTCATGACGCCTCCTGATGTCCGCGCGGATGTCGACGCGCCGGCCATTCGCCAGCGCGGAGAATGCGGGCCGGGCGGCCTCATGACCGCTCACGGCAACGGCTGGCGTCAACACCTATAAGTTGTGGAAAATATCGATCAAATCGCCTGAACGGATAGGTGGCGACATCGCGGATGCAAACCGGCGGCCGGCCCGATACTGTGCGGCCGAGCACAGACCCCTGCCCGTTGGACCTTGATGAGCCGCACCGTCCCTTCCGAAGCCGCGTCCGCCTGGCGCACCAGCATCGTCGTCAGCCCCGAGATCGGCGATGCCGTGCAGACCGCCTTCGACGACGCCTTCGCCTCGGTCGCCGCCTTCGAGATCGAGGATGGCGGCAACTGGGTGATCGAGGGCATCGACCGCACCCCGCCGGACGAGGCGGCGCTGGCCGCACGGCTGGCCCTGGTGGCGGCGATGCTGGGCACGACGCTGCCGTCGCCGGTGGTGGAGAAGGTGCCGCCGACCGACTGGCTGGCCGCCACCTACCAGGCCTTCCCGCCGCTGCGCATCGGCCGCTTCTTCATCCATGGCTCGCATATCGAGGAGCCGCCGCCGCCCGGCACCATCCCGCTGTGCATCGACGCCGCCACCGCCTTCGGCTCCGGCGAGCATCCGACCACCGAGGGCTGCCTGCGGGCGCTGGACCGGCTGTCGCGCCGCCGCCGCTTCCGCCGCGTCCTCGACATGGGCTGCGGCACCGGCATCCTGTCCTTCGCCGCCGCCCGGCTGTTCCACGCCCCGGTGCTGGCCGCCGACATCGACCCGGAATCGATCCGCGTCACCCGGATCAACGCCCGGATCAACCAGCTGTCGGACCGGGTCACCGCCGTGGTCTCGAACGGCTATGCCAGCCGGGTGGTGGCGGAGCACGGCCCCTACGACCTGATCATCGCCAACATCCTGGCCCGGCCGCTGATGAGCATGGCGGCCGATCTGCGCCGCAACCTGGCGCCGGGCGGGGTAGCGATCCTGGCCGGGCTGCTGGACCGCCAGGCGCCCCAGGTGCTGGGGGCGCACCGGCTGCAGCGCCTGAGCCTGGCGGACAAGATCCCGATCCGCGGCTGGCCGACGCTCATTTTGGGCTGATCGCCGCCCCGAACATTGCCAATTCTTCATCTTCGGCGGCGCGGATTCCGGCGGCGGAGTCACGGATGCGTCATTCCGGCGCTCTAGCCTGGGCCCTCTTTTCCCCCTGCCCCAGGACAAAGGTCGCCCCGCATGGGAAGCTTCCGCTCCGCCTCGCTGATCGCCCTCGCCGCCGCCCTGATTGCCGGCGGCCGCACCATCCTCGCCGCCGATCCGCAGCCCTTCCAGACTCTCGACGGCAAGCCGCCGCTGGTGGTCGGCCATCGCGGCCTGCCCGGCCTGATGCCGGAGGAGACCCAGCCCTCCTACGACATGGCCGCGGCGCTCGGCACCGACGCGCTGGAGGAGGACCTGCACCTGACCAGGGACTGCGTCCTGGTGGCCCGGCACAATCCCTGGCTGAGCGACAACACCAACATCGCCGAGGTGGCGAAGACCAACCCGGAGGTCGCGTCCCGCAAGCGCACCGTGCCGGGCGTCATGGCCAAGGTCGCCTGGACCCAGACCCCGACCAGCGGCCCGTCGGACTACCTGACCGACCTGACCGATCCGAAGGATCCAAAGTCGGTGCTGAAGTCGCTGATCGTCGACGGCGAGGACCACACCGGCGACTGGGCCATCACCGACTTCACCCTGGCCGAGCTGAAGCAGTGGCTGGGCGGCACCACCTTCGACGCCGCAGCCGAGCGGCCGAAGGAGTTCAACGGCAAGTTCCCGATCCTGAGCTTCCAGGAGATCATCGACATCGCCAAGGCCAAGAGCCAGGAGACCGGCCGGACCATCTCGGTCTATCCCGAGACCAAGAACCCGACCTGGAACGACGCGCAGGCGATCGCCAATGGCTGCGGCGCGCCGGGCAGCCGGCCGCTGGAGGATGCGCTGCTGAAGATCCTCGACGCCAACGGGCTGAACGCCAAGGACGCGCCGATCTTCGTGCAGAGCTTCGAGCCGAGCAGCCTGACATACCTGCGGGCCCACGGGCTGAAGACCAAGGTGGTGCAGCTGATCGACGGCTACGACGTCGACTTCAAGACCGGCGCCGTGGTCTATAACGAGGTCGTCGACAGCCGGCCCTATGACTGGACCGTGGCCGGCGACCCGCGCTGGTTCGACGCCATGCTGACCCCGGCGGGCCTGGCCGAGATCAAGACCTATGCCGACGGCATCGGGCCGTGGAAGCCGCAGATCGTGCCGCTGAAGATCACGCCCTGGAAGGACAGGAACGCGGACGGCACCGCCTTCACCGGGTCGACCACGCAGGCCACGACCCAGCCGCCGACCAGCCTGGTCGCCGACGCGCACAAGGCCGGGCTGTTCGTCCATGTCTTCACCTTCCGCAACGAAGGCAAGTACCTGGCCGGCGACTACCAGGGCGACCCGCAGGCCGAGTACCTGAAGTTCTTCCGCCTCGGCGTCGACGGCGTGTTCACCGACTTCACCAATGCCGGGGTGGCCGCCCGCACCGCCTATCTGCACGAACTGGGCCGCTGATCCCTGGCCGGGAGCGGCAGCGCAGCGCACCGGCTGCAGCGGCTGTCGCTTTCGGACAAAATCGCGGCCCTCGGCCGGCCTAGGCTGGGGTTCCGGCGGCGGGATTCTCCGCCGCCGGTGCCGCCGAGGTCCATCCCATGTCCGCCGTCCTCTCCTCCGTCGCCGCGCTCCTGGCCGGGGTCGGGCTGATGCTGTGCGGCAACGGGCTGCAGGCGGTGCTGGTGGCGGTGCGGGCGACCGATGCCGGCTTCGGCACCGTGGTCACCGGCCTGCTCGGCTCCGGCTACTATGCCGGCTTCGTGCTGGGCTGCCTGCTGGGCCCGCATCTGGTGCGCCGCGCCGGCCATGTCCGCACCTTCGCGGCGGTGGCGGCGCTGGCGGCGGCGGTCGCCCTGTCCTTCCCGCAATATGTCCATCCGGCGCCCTGGATCGTGCTGCGCGGCGGCACCGGCTTCTGCTTCGCCGTCGTGTTCATGGTGATCGAGAGCTGGCTGAACGAGCAGGCGACCAGCCGCACCCGCGGCACGGTGCTGTCGCTCTACACCATCGTCACCCTGCTCGCGATCACCATCGGCCAGATGCTGCTGGGGGTGGAGACCGGCAACCCGATGGCCGCCTTCACCTGGATCGCGATCATGATCTGCCTGGCGGTGCTGCCGGTCGCGATGACCCGGGTGGCGGCGCCGCCGGTGCCCGAGGCGGTGCGGCTGCGGCTGGCCCGGCTGGTCGCGACCTCGCCGGTCGGGGCCGCCGCCTGCCTGGTGGTCGGCATCGGCAACGCCGCCTTCTGGTCGCTGGGGCCGGTCTTCGCCCAGGCGCGCGGCTTCGACGCCGCGACCGTGGCGCTGTTCATGAGCGCGGCCGTGCTGGGCGGCGCCGCCGGGCAGTGGCCGCTGGGCCGGCTGTCCGACCGGGTCGACCGGCGCTGGACGATCGTGATCTCGGGCATCGGCACCGCGGCCGCCGGCACGGCACTGCTGGCGGTCGACTGGCTGCCGGAGGCGGCGGTGATCGGCCTGGCCTTCCTGTACGGCGCCTTCTCGCTGCCGCTGTACCCGCTGGCCCTGGCGCACACCTTCGACCAGGTCCGGGCCGGGGAGTTCGTCGAGACCTCGAGCGGCCTGCTGCTGATCTACGCCATCGGCGCGGTGGTCGGCCCGGTGCCGGCCAGCCTGCTGATGGTGCAGCTGGGCACTCCGACTCTGTTCGCCTTCGTCGGCGCGGTGAACGTGGTGCTGGTGGCCTTCACCCTCTACCGCATGGGGCAGCGGGCGCGCGCCCCGGCCGAGTCGCGGCCGGGCTTCGTGTCGGTGCAGCCGGCGACCCAGGGCGCCATCGGGCTCGACCCGCGGGCGCCGGAGACGCCCGCCGCCGAGCCGAACAAGGGCTGATCAGGCCGGTCAGGCCACGCTGGCGAGCCGGTTGGCGTTGGCGGCGCGCTGCAGCGAGGCACGCACGGCGCCTTCCGGCAGCATGGCGGCGACGTCGTCGTCGCCCTGCACCAGCACCGTCTCGATCAGGTTGCGAGTCAGGCCGATGTCCTCGAGCTGCCGGTCGGTCAGCTCCATCAGCTCGTGATAGGTCAGGCTGCGGTCGATGCCGCCCCGGATCCGGAAGAAGCCGCGGATGAGGGTGGCGAGAAGCTGGTATCCCATGATCGTGTCCCGTGTTTCCGCTTCCTGCTGACGCAGGTTATTGCGTTGCAACATCCGCCGCGGCCCCGCCGTGACGGCATGAAGGAGCGCAGCTTCCGGGAGACGTTTCCGAGATTGTCGTTGATGGAGGGATCGCCAGGACGGCGGCCTCAGATTGATACAATGCGCGCTTTCTTGTGCACTGCAATATCGAATTTGTGCATAGCAACATATCGCTGTACGCAGCCGCGCTGGGGTTGAACGGGATCGTGCCCGGCCGCTTCCCCCGCCCAGCGCGATGCGCGATAAGGATTCATCCCGCCCGGTGCCCAGGCCCGGGCCGCCCCGCTGACGGACGCGCTGCCGATGACCACCGATCTCGCCGATGCCCTCGCCGCCGCTGCTGCCGACACTGGCGGCCGCTACGACGCCGCCGGGCTGCAGGAGCTGCTGGAGGGCGTGGTCGCCGCGCCCGCGGCGCTGGACGACCGGGAATGGATGGAGCTGGCGGTGCCGGGCGCCACCGAGGCCCAGGCCAAGCGCCTGCGCGCCGCCAAGGCCGCGGTCGCCGCCGCCCGCCGCCCGGCCGGCCCGAAGCCGGCGGAGCGGCTGGCCGCGCTGCGCGGCGTGCTGGCCCGGCTGGGCCTCGACGCCTATGTCGTGCCGCATGCCGACGAGCATCAGGGCGAGTACCTGCCGGCCCGGGCCGAGCGGCTGGCCTGGCTGACCGGCTTCACCGGCTCCGCCGGCATCGCCGTGGTTACCGCCGAGCGGGCGGCGATCTTCATCGACGGCCGCTACACCATCCAGGCCGAGCAGCAGACCGACCCGGCGCTGTGGGAGCGGCGGCACCTGCACCAGGAGCCGCACGAGGCCTGGCTGGCCGAGGCGCTGCCGAAAGGCGGGCGCGCCGGCTACGCCCCCCGCCTGGTCACCGTCGCCTGGGTCGAGAAGGCCCGGAAGGCGGTCGAGGCCGCGGGCGCCTCGCTGGTGGCGGTCGAGGAGAACCCGATCGACGCGCTGTGGACCGACCAGCCGCCGGCCCCGATCTCGCCCACCATCGTCCAGGCGCTGGACGTCGCCGGCCAGGATGCGCGGGAGAAGCGGGCCGAGCTGGCCGAGGCGCTGCGGCGCGACCGGCTGGACGCGGTGGTGCTGAGCGCGCCGGAAAGCGTCGCCTGGCTGCTGAACCTGCGCGGCGCCGACGTGCCGCACACGCCGCTGCCGCTGTCCTTCGCCGTGCTGCATGCCGACGGGCTGGTCGACCTGTTCATCGACCGGCGCAAGCTGGTGCCGGGGGTCGACACCCATCTCGGCAACGAGGTGGCGATCCAGCCGCCGAGCACGCTGGGCCAGGCGCTGGAGGGGCTGGGCCGTGCCGGCAAGGCGGTGCGGATCGACGCCGCCTCGGCCAGCGCCTGGGTGCAGGACCGGCTGAAGGGCGCCAAGGTCGATGTCGGCGCCGACCCCTGCGCCCTGCCCCGCGCCCGCAAGAACGCGGTCGAGCTGGAGGGCACCCGCGAGGCCCATCGCCGCGACGCCGCCGCGGTCAGCCGCTTCCTCGCGTGGCTGTCGCGCGAGGCGCCGTCCGGCGCGCTTGATGAGGCCGGCGCCGCCGCCAGGCTGCTGGAGTTCCGGGTCGCCACCGGGGAACTGCGCGATCTCAGCTTCGACACCATCTCGGCCGCCGGCCCGAACGCCGCCCTGCCGCATTACCGCTTCAGCGCCGAGAGCAACCGGCGGATCGAGCCGGGCAATGTCTATCTGGTCGACAGCGGCGGGCAGTACCGCGACGGCACCACCGACATCACCCGCACCGTCATCGTCGGCACCCCGACCGAGGAGATGCGGCGCACCTTCACTTTGGTGCTGAAGGGCCACATCGCGATCTCGACCGCGCGCTTCCCCAAGGGCACCACCGGATCGCAGATCGACGCCTTCGCCCGCCGGCCGCTGTGGGAGCACGGGCTGGACTACGACCACGGCACCGGCCATGGCGTCGGCAGCTATCTCAGCGTGCATGAGGGGCCGGCGCGGATCGCCAAGACGCCGAACACGATCGCGCTGGAGCCGGGCATGATCCTGTCGAACGAGCCCGGCTACTACGCCGCCGGCCGCTACGGCATCCGCACCGAGACGCTGGTGGTGGTGCAGCCCTGCGCGGAACTCTCCGACGAGACCCGGACCTTCTACGAGTTCGAGACCATCACCTTCGCCCCGATCGACCTGGCCCTGGTCGACGCGGCGCTGCTGACCCCGGACGAGCGCGCTTGGCTGGACGCCTACCACGCCAAGGTGCGCGACATCGTCGGCCCGCAGCTGGACGGCGAGGACCGCACCTGGCTGGAGCAGGCCACGCGGCCGGTGGGATAGGGGACCGATCGGGATAGGGGGAAGCCTCGCGGCTCCCCCCTCCCACACCACCGGACATACGGGTCCGTATCCGGCGGTTCGGGGGATTAAGCGGTGAGCGGGTCGGCGACGGAGGCGAGGCCGAGGGCCTGAAG